>JBFZDU010000301.1:0-6029 GCA_041307205.1 Gammaproteobacteria bacterium
GGCTCCGAGTGAGGGTCCAGCTGGGGCGAACCCGGATGCGTGCATGGTTCCCCGGGGGCCTGCCGCTTGGTGTGTGCGCGGCCAGCCCCTATGATCTGGGCAGGTCCTTCACCAGTCAGGTTCCTGCCCCCATGCCGCGCGAAGCCAATCCCCGCACCGTCCGCCGCCAGGACTATCGTCCGCCGGACTACCTGATCGACACCGTCGACCTGCGTTTCGACCTGCGTCCCAGCGGTACGCGGGTGCAGTCGCTGCTGACCCTGCGGCGCAACCCGCAGGCGGCGGCCGTGGACAGCCTGCGCCTGCACGGCGAGGGCCTCGATCCGATCTGGCTGCGACTGAACGGCGTCGAACTGCCTGGCGACGCCTATAGCGTGGATGAGGAGGGACTGCTGCTCAAGCACCCGCCGCAGAGCTTCGTGCTCGAATCCGAGGTCGAGATCGCGCCCGAGAACAACACCGCGCTGGAGGGCCTGTACCGCTCCGGGGGGATGTTCTGCACCCAGTGCGAGGCCGAGGGTTTCCGCAAGATCACCTGGTTCCTGGATCGCCCCGATGTGATGGCGCGCTTCACCACCCGGATCGAGGCGGATCGGGCGAGCTGCCCGGTGCTGCTGTCCAACGGCAATCCGGTGGCCCAGGGTGAACTGCCCGCGGGCCGGCACTACGCGGTCTGGGACGATCCCTTTCCCAAGCCCAGCTACCTGTTCGCGCTGGTGGCCGGTGACCTGCGGAGCGTGCAGGGCACGCACACCACGCCCTCGGGGCGCGCCGTGCAGATCGGCGTTTACGTGGAGCCGGAGAACCTCGACAAGTGCGCGCACGCCTTGAGCTCGGTGCAGCAGGCCATGCGCTGGGACGAGGCGCACTACGGCCGCGAGTACGATTTGGACGTCTACAACATCGTCGCCGTGAACGATTTCAATATGGGCGCGATGGAGAACAAGGGACTCAACATCTTCAATTCCAAGTTCGTGCTGGCGCGCGCCGACACTGCAACTGATCGCGATTACCAGGGCATCGAGGGCGTGATCGCGCACGAGTATTTTCACAACTGGACCGGCAACCGGATCACCTGCCGCGACTGGTTCCAGCTCTCGCTCAAGGAAGGCTTCACCGTGTACCGCGACCAGGAGTTCTCGGCCGACCTGGGTTCGCGCGGCGTCAAGCGCATCGCCGACGTGCGCCTGCTGCGCTCGGTGCAGTTCGCCGAGGACGCCGGCCCCATGGCCCACCCGGTGCGCCCCGACAGCTACATCGAGATCAACAACTTCTACACCCCGACCGTATACGAGAAGGGTGCCGAAGTGGTGCGCATGCAGGCCGAGCTGCTCGGGCCCGAGACCTTCCTCAAGGCGTCCGACCTGTTTTTCGCGCGCCACGACGGCCAGGCGGTGACCACCGACGAGTTCGTGCAGTGCATGGCCGACGCCTCGGGCCGCGACCTCAGTCAGTTCAAGCGCTGGTACGAACTGGCCGGCACGCCGCGGGTCGAGGCGACCGGTACTTACGACCCGGTGGCCCAGACCTATCGGCTGGTCTTGCGCCAGCAGGTCCCCGACACCCCGGGCCAGACCGCCAAGCCGCCGCTGCACATCCCGGTGGCTGTGGGTTTGCTCGACGGTGCCGGCCGCGACCTGCCGCTGCGCCTGGCGGGCGAGGGGGCCGCGGCCGGCGGCACGCGCCTGCTGGAGCTGCGCGAGGTCGAGCAGTGCTTCGAGTTCGTGGCTGTGCCGGAGCGGCCGGTGCCCTCGCTGCTGCGCGGTTTCTCCGCCCCGGTGCAGCTGCACTTCGCCTATAGCGATGCCGAGTTGATGTTCCTCATGGCGCACGACAGCGACGGCTTCAACGCCTGGGATGCCGGCCAGACCCTGGCCCAGCGGGTGATCCTGGAGATGGTCGCGGCGCGGCACAGGGACCAGGCGCCGGCGGTCCCCGCCGTGCTGGTCGAGGCATTCCGCCAAGCCTTGTCGCGGGACATTGCCGATCCGGGGCTGCTGGCCGAGGTCCTGACCCTGCCGGGGGAATCCTACCTGGGCGATCAGATGACGCAGGTCGACGTGGCCGGGATCCATGCGGCCCGCCAAGCGGTCAGGCGGCACATCGGTGACACCTTGCAGGGGCTGCTGCGCGACACCATCGAACGCCAAGCCACCCCGGGACCCTACCGGCCGGACCCGGCCGACATCGGTCGGCGCAGCCTCAAGAACCTGTTGCTCGGCTACCTGATGGCCAGCGACACCGCCGCGGGCGCCGCGCTGTGCCTGGCCCAGTACCGGGCCGCGGACAACATGACCGATGTGATCGCGGCGCTGACCCTGATCGCCGACAGCGACCTGCCGGAACGCACCGCCATCCTGGACGACTTTGGCGCACGTTGGGCACGGGATCCGCTGGTGATGGACAAGTGGTTCGCGGTGCAGGCCGGCTCCTGCCGACCCGATACCCTGGCCCAGGTCCAGGGCCTGATGAACCACCCGGCCTTTTCCATCCGCAATCCGAACAAGGTGCGGGCCCTGATCGGCAGCTTTTGCAGCGGCAACCCGGTGCGCTTCCATGCCGCGGACGGCTCGGGTTACGCCTTCCTCGCGGACCGGGTGCTGGAATTGGACCCGCTCAACCCGCAGGTGGCGGCCCGGATGCTGCGCATCCTGGCACGTTGGCGGCGTTTCGATCCGCAGCGCCAGGAGCTGATGCACGGCCAGTTGAGCCGAATCGCCGCGGCCAAGGTGTCCAAGGACGTGTACGAAGTCGCCGCCAAGAGCCTGGCCGGCTGACCGGCGGGCGCTGATGGCATTCGCCCTGCACCCGCGATTGGCGGCCGATACCCACCCGGTCGGCGACCTGCCGCTGTGCCGGGTGCTGCTGCTCGACGATGCCCGTTATCCCTGGGTGGTGCTGGTGCCGCGGCTGCCCGAGTTGCGCGAGATCCACGAGTTGGCACTGGCGGAACGGGTGCAACTGCTGGAGGAGTCCTGCCAGGTCGCTGTCTGGCTGCAGCGCAGCTTCGCGCCCGACAAGCTCAACCTGGGGACCTTGGGCAATCTGGTGCCACAACTGCACCTGCACCACATCGCCCGCTACCGCACCGACCCGGCCTGGCCCGGGCCCGTCTGGGGGCACTCGCCGGCCCAGCCTTACACGCCAGCGGCGGCCGCGGCACGCAGCGCCGCGCTGCGTGCCGGCCTGGCGATTGCGCAAGACCGGCGCTGACTGCCATGCCGGCTTGGCGGTTCGATGGCGCCGCCGTGGGGCGCACCCGATTTGGCAGCGTGCCGCCCGGCCTGCATAATCCGCCGCCTTTGCCCAGCAAGGATCTATCCGCATGTGGTTTCGCAATCTCCTGCTGTACCGTCTGACCGCCCCCTTCGAGCTGGAGGCCGAACAGCTGCACGAGCAGTTGCAGGCGCAGGCCTTCCGTCCCTGTAGCGGTCTGGAGGCGCACAGCCTGGGCTGGGAGCCACCGCTGGGGCGCGCTGCCGGGCTGCTGGCCCATGGGGCCAATGGCCGCATCCTGGTCTGTGCGCGGCGCGAGGAGCGCATCCTGCCGTCGGCGGTGGTGCGCGAGGCGCTGGAGGACAAGATCGACGAAATCGAGGCGGCCGAGGTGCGCACCCTACGGCGCAAGGAGAAGCTGCAGCTCAAGGACGAGATCATCACCGACCTGCTGCCGCGCGCCTTCACCCGTTCCAGCCGGCTCTACGCCTATATCGACCCGGCCGAGGGCTGGGTGGTGGTCGACAGTGCGGCGGCGAAGCGAGCCGAAGAGCTGCTGTCGCTGCTGCGTGAGTCGCTGGGGTCGTTCCGTGCCATGCCGCTGCAGGTGCAGCAGGCCCCGGCCACCGTCCTGACCGGCTGGCTGCAGCACGGTGCCCCGGCCGATTTCGAGCTGCAGGACGAGTGCGAACTGCGCGAGCCGCTGGAGAACGGTGGCATCGTGCGTTGCCGCCGCCAGGCCCTGGACGGGGAGGAGGTGGCGACCCACCTCGAAGCCGGCAAACAGGCCGTGCGCCTGGCAGTTAACTGGCAGGAGCGGCTCGGCTGCCTGTTGTGCGACGACCTGGTGGTGCGGCGACTGCGCTTCCTCGACCTGGTGCAGGAGGAGGCCGCCGCGGTCGAGACCGAGGATGCGGCGGCGCGTTTCGACGCCGACTTTGCCTTGATGACACTGGAGCTGCAGCGCTTCCTGCCGCGCCTGGTGGAATTGTTCGGCGGCTATCCGCAGACCTGAGACCGGGCGCTTTCCCGCGCCCCGGCCGGGTTGATTTGCGCGCCGCTGCCAGGCAAGTTACCGCTTCCAACCACGCACCCTGGGACGCCTTGATGAAAAGCCTGCTCCTGGTCGCCCACGGCAGCCGCCGTGCCGCCTCCAACGACGAAGTGCGCGAACTGACGCGGCGCGTGGCGGCCCGTGCCGCGGCCCGTTATGAGCACGTGGCCTGTGCCTTCCTGGAATTGGCCGAACCCTCGATCCCGGACGGCATCCAGGCCTGCATCGACGCCGGCGCGGACGAAGTGGTGGTGGTGCCGTATTTCCTGTCTGCGGGCCGCCACGTGGCCGAAGACATCCCAGGTGAGGTGCGGGTGAAGCAGGTCCAGCACCCGGGCCTGCGCATTCACATCGCCCCCTACCTGGGCATGAACGAGGCGATCCCCGAACTGCTGCTGCAGGCCGCCGCTACCACTTGAGGTAGGCGAATCCCTGCTCCTGCAGCAGCATCAGGTCTTCGGCGCCGATCGGGACTATCTTGACGAAGTCGTGCAGGTCAGCCGCGGTCCAGCCCAAGGCGTTGATGGTGTTGCCGCAGGCATGGAATTCGACCCCTGCCAGGTCCAGGTAGACCAGCTTGTCCAAGGCACCGTCCGGCACCGCGCGCTGTGGCGCCTTGGCCAGCAGGTGGATGCCCTGGCCCAGGCAGGTCACCACGATCCGGATGTTGTCGCCGAACTTCTCCTGCAACTGCGACACCGAGAACAGCAGGCTGCTATAGGCCTCAGGTCCTGGCTCGCTGCATTGATAGACGACGCGGTGCGGCGGCGTTTCCGCGGCTACGGTGGGCGGCATGCACAGCACGCACAGCAGTGGTAGCAGCAGGGGCAAGCGGCGGGTCGAGGACGGCGCGAGGCGCATGCTGAATCTCATTTGAAGATCTTGAGCAGCGGGCTGTCGATTACCTGGACCAGGTCCAGGCACTGTTGGTCACCGTCGGAGTACGTGGTGCGTTCCCCGACATGACATTTGTCGGCGCCATGGACCTGCACCTGCTGGATTTCGTCACAGCGGATACCACGGAACAGGATCTCCTGATACTGACTGATGGTCGGCTTGATGTAGGAGAAGCCACGCGTGACCGTCTCGTAGGCGACCGGACCCTGCTTGTAGGCGGTGAAACGCAGTACCAGCGAGCGGATCTGGACATTCAGGTCGTTGTGCAGGCGCAGCCCGAAGCGGCAACCGGTGGGCAGGGGCTCGCGCCGCTCGACGGTGAGCCTGGCCTGCTGCGCGGGGGCGTTGGTTGCGCCGCCGCCGAGGGGCTCCCAGGTGCCGTCGTCCTTCAGCAGGACGCGGTCTCCGTCGTTGGTCACGGCCTCGCGGTCCGCCCAGGTTCCGGCGGATACCAGGGACAGGGCGAGCGCCGCGAGCATTTCACGCCACATGGCAGGCTCCTCGATTGGGTCAGTGCATGCATAGTCCTATACTCCGTCGCCGATTTGAAGCCGGCCCCGGCCCTGCAATGCCCCGGGCCCTTGTGTCACACTCCCGATCCTGGCTCGCTCCCGAGGAACCGACAGGCTGTCAAGATGCGCCCACCGCAGTACCCTGGGTTCCTGCTGCCCCCCAATTTCAGTGTCCGCCGCCTCACCGAGCGGCTGGGCAAGGTGCTGGCCTTGCAGCCGGAAGCGGAACAGCGCATCGCACGGGTTTACCTGGATACCTTCGACTGGCGCCTGTACGCGGCCGGGGCGGTGCTGTTCGAAAAGCGTATCGGCAAGGACAGCGCCCTGTGGCTGCAGGACCGGACGGAGGA
>JBFZDU010000302.1:0-15142 GCA_041307205.1 Gammaproteobacteria bacterium
CCGAGAAGCTGCGCTGGCTGAACCAGCAGTACCTCAAGGACTCTGACCCGGCCCGCGTCGCGCATCTGGTGGCGACGCATCTGGGCGACTTGGGCATAGACCCGGCTGCGGGCCCCGACCTGCTGGCCGTGGTTGAGGCGCAGCGCGAGCGTGCCAGCACCCTGGTCGAGCTCGCGCAGATTTCCGGTTTTTACTACCGCGACTTCGACGCCATCGATCCGCAGGCGGCGGCCAAGGCATTCAAACCGGGGGCGGATGCGGCGCTGGATGCGGTGCGCGTGCAGCTGGCGGCCCTGCCGGCCTGGGAGCGGTCGGCCATCCACGCGGCCATCGAGGCAACGGTACAGGCGCTGGGGGTCGGGTTCGGCAAGGTGGCCATGCCGCTGCGAGTCGCGGTGACCGGCGGCGCGCCATCGCCCGACCTGGACCTGACCCTGTTCCTGGTCGGACGTGCCGCCACGGTGCGCCGCATCGACCGGGCCATCGAACACATCCGCGCCAAGCCCTGATATCCACACGAGGTCGTAAGCACGCCATGAGCGGCGAAACCAAGAGCGCAGCGTCGAATTTCATCCGCCAGATCATCGACCGGGACCTTGCCTCCGGTAAGCACCAGCAGGTGCAGACCCGTTTCCCGCCGGAGCCCAACGGCTATTTGCACATCGGCCATGCCAAGTCGATCGTGCTCAACTTCGGCATCGCGCAGGATTACGCCGGGCACTGCAATCTGCGCTTCGACGATACCAATCCGCACAAGGAAAACGTCGAGTACGTCGAAGCAATCAAGCATGACGTGAAATGGCTGGGCTATCGCTGGGACGGCCTGTATTTCGCGTCGGATTACTTCGAACAACTCTACGTCTATGCGGAAGAGTTGATCGAGAAAGGCCTGGCCTATGTCGACGAGCAGTCGGCGGAGGTGATTCGCGAAACGCGTGGCACCCTCACCGTGCCCGGACGGGAGAGCCCGTTTCGCGACCGCCCGATGGCGGACAGCCTGGAGCTGTTCCGGCGAATGCGCGCCGGCGAGTTTCCGGACGGCAGCCGGGTGCTGCGCGCCCGCATCGACATGGCGTCGCCCAATATCAACCTGCGCGACCCAGTGCTGTACCGCATCCGTCACGGGGTGGTGCATCACCAGACCGGGGCCGAGTGGTGCCTGTACCCGATGTATGACTACACGCACCCGATCTCGGACGCGCTGGAGGGCATCACCCATTCCTTGTGCACCCTGGAGTTCGAGGATCACCGTCCGCTGTATGACTGGGTGCTCGACAACATCACCATTCCCTGTCACCCGCAGCAGATCGAGTTCTCGCGCCTCAATCTCGAATACACGGTGATGAGCAAGCGCAAGCTCACCCAACTGGTGAGCGAGGGCAGGGTATCGGGTTGGGACGATCCGCGCATGCCGACCATTGCCGGGTTGCGCCGCCGCGGTTACACGCCCGAATCGATCCGCGATTTCTGCCTGCGCGTAGGGATCACCAAGGCCGAAGGCACGGTCGAGATGAGCCTGCTGGAGAACTGCATCCGCGAAGACCTCGATCGACAGGCGCCGCGCCGCATGGCCGTGCTGCGGCCGCTCAAGGTGGTGATCAGCAATTACCCCGAGGACCGGATCGAGGATCTTCCCGCCCCCAACCATCCCAAAGACGAGTCACTAGGGACGCGCCGGGTCAAGCTGACCCGCGAGGTCTATATCGACCGCGAGGATTTTCGCGAAGAGGCCAACAAGAAGTACAAGCGCCTGGTGCTGGGCGGCGAGGTGCGGTTGCGCAACGCCTACGTCATCCGCTGCGACGACGTGATCAAGGACGAACACGGCACGATCGTCGAACTGCGCTGCAGCTACGACCCGCAGACCCTCGGCACCAATCCCGAGGGCCGCAAGGTGCGCGGGGTCATCCACTGGGTTTCCGCGGTGGCCGGCGTTCCGGTCGAGGTGCGTCTGTATGACCGGCTGTTCACCCGGGCCGACCCGGACGCGGACAAGGAACAGGACTTCCTGGCCTTTCTGAATCCCGAATCGCTGCTGACCCTGACCGATGCGGTGGTCGAGCCGGCGCTGGCCGAGGCCGCCGTGGGGCAGAGGTTCCAGTTCGAGCGCGAGGGCTATTTCTGCCTGGACGCACGCGACAGCACAGCGGACCGGCCGGTGTTCAACCGCATCGTGACGCTGCGCGATTCCTGGGCCAAGGTCGCCCAGCAGGACGATTGAGCCCGGCGTGTCCCGCCCCGCGCGAAACCGCACAAAGGGAGTAGACAGACCAGAGGTCTTACCTTAAAATTCGCGGCTTCTTCGGGGGGCCATAGCTCAGCTGGGAGAGCGCAACACTGGCAGTGTTGAGGTCGGCGGTTCGATCCCGCCTGGCTCCACCAAATGTTTCGATTTCGACAGTTACAACGTCCCGTTCGTCTAGAGGCCTAGGACATCGCCCTTTCACGGCGACGACAGGGGTTCGACTCCCCTACGGGACGCCATCTAATTCAACGGCTTGGGAGCAATCCTGAGCCGTTTTTGTTTGTGTGCGGCTGGCAAGCTGCGGGTTTCGCCCGGGTGGCGTTGCCGCAGCCCGACGCGCTACCGGACGGCTCCGCACAAGGTTCACCTCGTCTGGACGTTGCTGGCGCCGAGCCGGCCGCATCCCCGTTCGGCCACTGGCCGTTCAAGCAAAGTTCGTCCTCACATCCGATGCGCCGCTCTGGCGATACTTAAGGTGGGGTTAAGCCAGGCGCATCAAGATCGGCCTCGAACCGACTTGGTGAGGAATCCTTATGCAACTCCAGTGCTCGCACCAAAGCCCCGGGTTGGCCCAGATCGCCCGTGGCCAGCCGCCCAGCCTGCAACTCGTGCGGGCCCGCCCCGGTGCGCATAGACAGGCGCTGGAGTCTTTCATCCGCAGGCGTTTTGCCGAGCAGCACCACGCTCATGTGCGGCATTTCATGCCCTGCCTGCTCGGCCTGGAGACCGCTGACGGCAAGTTGCACGGCGCCGTCGGCTGGCGCAGCGCAAAGGACCAGCCGTTGTTTCTGGAACATTACCTGGACCTGCCGGTCGAGCAGGCCATCCGCCAATACTGCGGCCGGGTGGTACCGCGCAGCGACGTGGTCGAAGTCGGGAATCTGGCCGCCGAGAGCGCGGGGGCGGCCCGGCTGCTGATCGTGTCACTGGCCGAGCTGCTGGCGGCCCAGGGTTTCCGCTGGGTGGCCTTCACGGGCACGCAGACCTTGCTCAACAGTTTTCGGCGCCTGGGTCTGGCACCGCACGGGCTCGGTCTGGCCGATCCCGTGCGCATTGGCGCGGAGGCCGCGGAATGGGGCAGCTACTACGCCAACCGGCCCCAGGTGATGGTGGGCGAGATCCAGCTCGGCCGCCAACAGCTGATGTAGCGGCGGTCCGAGCGCACCTTGATCGATTCGCCCGCTGTGCAAGTTCAGGGGTTCAACATGTCACCTGCAGCTGCCGGGCTCTGGGAGGCGATTTGCGCCCAGGGCGATCGGACCGCACTGCAAGCGGGTGGTCAGGCTCTGAGCTATGTCGAACTGCGCGGCGCCGTGGTGGCGCGCATTGCCCGGCTGGCCCGGCTCGACGCCAGGCGCGTCGCCCTGAGCCTCGACAATGGCATCGACTGGGTACTGTGGGATCTGGCCTTGTTGTTCAGCGGGCGGCTGTGCGTGCCCATTCCCGGGTTCTTTTCCCCCGGCCAGCAGCGTCACGTGATCGAGAGTGCCGGGGTCGACACCCTGATCGGTGCACCGAACGAGTTGACCCAGGCATTGGATTTCGCCGAATGCGAGGCCGGCGTGCTGCAGCGCGTCGTGCCCAACGCGCCGCGGGTGCCGCCCGGTACCCGCAAGATCACCTATACCTCGGGCACCACCGGCCAGCCCAAGGGCGTGTGCCTGGATGCTGATGCGCAATTGGCCGTGGCGCGCAGCCTGTGGCAAGCCGGCCTGAGCTGCCAGGTTCAGCGCCATCTGTGCGTATTGCCACTGGCCACGCTGCTCGAGAATATCGCCGGGATCTATGCGCCGCTGCTGGCCGGGGCCTGCATCGACCTGCGTCCCCTGGCCGAAATCGGCCTGCAGGGGGCGAGCGGCTTCGACCCGGTGCGGTTTGTCGGCAGCCTCAATGCCAGCCGGCCGCACAGCCTGATTCTGTTGCCGCAATTGCTGCTCGCCCTGGTCAGCGCTGCCGAGAGCGGCTTGGCGCTGCCGAGCGACCTGCGCTTTATCGCGGTCGGCGGTGGCCGCGTGGCGCCGCAACTGCTGCAGCGTGCCGATGCGCTCGGACTGCCGGTGTTCGAAGGCTACGGCCTGTCGGAGTGTGCGTCCGTGGTGTGCCTGAACACCCCGCAGGCGCGGCGCATCGGTAGCGTCGGCCAGCCGCTGCCCCATGCCCGAATCCGCCTGGCCGCCGATGGCGAGGTCGAAGTGAGCGGTGCCCGCATGCTCGGTTACCTGGGTGAGACGCCGCTGCGACAGGACTGGCTCGGGACCGGCGATCTGGGCCATTTCGAAGACCGGTTCCTGGTCCTGCACGGACGCAAGAAGCACCAGTTCATTACCGCGTTCGGGCGCAACGTCAACCCGGAATGGGTCGAGGTCGAGCTGACGCAGCAAGCGCCCATTGCCCAGGCCTGGCTATACGGCGAGGCCCTGAACGAGAACATAGCGGTGCTCGTGCCCCGCGCCGCCGGCTGCAGTGATGCCGACCTGCAGGCCGCGGTCGCGGCCGTGAACGCGGGCCTGCCCGACTACGCCCGCGCCCATCGCTGGGTGCGGGCTGACGAACCTTTCAGCGCCGCGAACGGCTTGGCGACGGCGAACGGCCGCCTGCGTCGTAACGCCCTGCTCGCGCGCTACCAGGCCGCCATCGAGACACTCCTGACTGTACCAACCGCAAAGGTCACCCGATGAATTTTTTCCAGCAACTCCAGGCCGGGACCGGCACCGAGCGGGACTACCTGCTCAACTCGCCGGTCATCCAGCAAGCCATGACCGGCAAGGTCAGCCTGCCAAGCTACGTCGCTTTCCTCACGCAGGCCTACCACCACGTCAAGCACACCGTGCCGCTGCTGATGGCCTGCGGCGCCCGTTTGCCCGAGCGCCTGGAATGGCTGCGGGTGGCCATTGCCGAGTACATCCGGGAGGAAACCGGCCACCAGGAATGGATCCTGAACGATATTGCCGCCTGCGGCGCGGATGCGGACGCGGTGCGTCACGGCAGCCCTGCGCTGCCCACCGAGTTGATGGTCAGTTATGTCTACGACCGCATTGCCCGGCACAACCCGGTCAGCTTCTTCGGCATGGTGAACGTACTGGAGGGCACCAGCATCGCACTGGCGACCCAGGCCGCGGGCATCATCCAGGACCGGCTGCAACTGCCTGCCAAGGCGTTCAGCTACCTCAACTCGCACGGCAGCCTCGATCTCGAGCATATGAAGTTTTTCGAGGACCTGATGAATCGCCTGGAGAACCCGGACGACCAGGCCGCGGTCGTGCACACCGCCCGGGTGGTTTACCGGCTGTACGGCGACCTGTTCCGTAGTCTCCCGCTGTCAGCCTGAGGGGCAAGCCATGCAACTTACCGATGTTCGCGCAGTACTTACCGGGGCCAGTGGCGGTATCGGCCAAGCCCTCGTGGAGGAACTGTGCGCCGGCGGCGCCCACCTGCTGTTGGTCGGGCGGGGCAGCCCGGCGCTGGACGCCCTGGCGCAGCGTCTTCCGAACCAGGTGAGCCTGGTCCACGCTGACTTGCGGCAGCGCGGGGGCCGCGATGCGGTGCTGGCCGCTGCCCGCCAATTCGGTCGCCTGAACTGCCTCATCAACGCGGCCGGGGTCAATGAGTTTGGCCTGTTGGAAAGCCAGGACGAAGCTGACATCGCCCGGCTGATCGAGCTCAATGTTACCGCGACGCTGCAACTCACCCATCGCCTGCTGCCGCTGTTGTCCCAAGCGCCGAACGCCCTGGTGCTGAATCTCGGCTCCACCTTCGGCTCCATTGGCTACCCGGGCTACGTCACTTACTGCGCCAGCAAGTTCGCGCTCCGCGGTTTTTCCGAAGCGCTGCGCCGCGAGTTGGCTGACAGCCGGATAAAAGTGCTCTACGTCGCGCCGCGTGCCACCCGCACCGCAATGAACGCCGCGCCCGTGGTCGCCATGAACGCGGCGCTGAAAGTCACCATGGACGAACCGCAAGCGGTCGCCGTGCAGATCGTCAAGGCGGTCCGCAGCGAACGCGAGGAACTTTATCTGGGCTGGCCGGAAAAGCTGTTCGTCCGCCTCAACAGCCTGCTGCCACGCCTGGTCGACCAGGCCCTGCGTGGGCAACTGTCCATCATCAAGCGCTTTGCGCGTGGCAACCCCTGAAGGAGACATCGATGCACCTGATCCGCCGCATTTCCCTGGCCCTGCTGGCCCTGGCCAGCCAGCAGGCCTTGGCCCTGAGTGAAACCAGTCAGGCCCAGCTGCAGCAACTGCAAGGCCGCTGGGCAGAGGTCAACTATCAGTTGCCGAAGCAACAGCGTGAAACCGCTTTCGCCGCACTGGCGGAACAGGCCGCGACGGCCGTCGACGGCGAGCCGCAAGCCGCCGAACTCCGCATCTGGCGCGGTATCATCCTGAGCACTTGGGCGGGCGCAAAGGGCGGGCTCGGTGCGCTGTCCCTGGTCAAGCAGGCCAAGGCCGAGCTGGAACAAGCCCTGGAGCTGGATGCACAGGCACTCGACGGTTCGGCCTACACCAGCCTCGGCAGCCTCTACTATCAGGTGCCTGGCTGGCCGATCGGGTTTGGCGATGACGACCGCGCCGAAGCTATGCTGAAGGAGGCCTTGGCGCTGAATCCTGGCGGAATCGACGCGAACTACTTCTACGGCGACTTCCTGCTAAGGCAAAAGCGCTATAGCGAAGCCAAGACGGCCCTGGAACGGGCGCTGGCGGCTGCCGATCGACCGGGTCGGGCCAGCGCCGATGCCGGCCGCCGGGCCGAGGCCCGGGACCTGCTGAAAGTGGTGCAGGACAAGCTGGAGTGAGCGGGACGGGCGTATCTGCATGAACAACCCGCACAGGAAGCACCATGCGCATTTTGTTGGTAGAGGATGACGACGCGCTCGGACAAGGCATTCGTGTCGCCTTGAAACCCGAGGGCTACACCGTGGATTGGCTGCAGGACGGCGTCAGTGCGCTGCACGCCCTCAGCCATGAAAGCTTCGACCTGCTTGTTCTCGACCTCGGCCTGCCGCGCCTCGATGGCATGCAGGTTCTCCAGCGCCTGCGCGCGGCGTCCAACCCGATCCCGGTGCTGGTGCTGACCGCCCGCGACGCCGCCAGTGACCGGATCGCCGGGCTGGATGCCGGTGGCGACGACTACCTGGTCAAGCCCTTCGACGTGGAGGAACTCAAGGCACGCTTGCGCGCCCTGCTGCGGCGCAGCTTCAATCGCCCGCAGCCGCTGCTGGAATACCGCGAGGTGTGTCTGGACCCGGCCAGCCAGCAGGTCAGTTATCGCGGCCAGGCCGTGCTGCTGCAACGCAAGGAGTTTCTGCTGCTGCAGGAGCTCCTGGCGCAACCCGGACGGGTGCTGACCCGCGACAAGCTGCAGCAGGCGCTCTACGGTTGGGGTGAAGAGGCCGAAAGCAATACCCTGGAAGTGCATATCCATCATCTGCGCAAAAAGCTGTTTCCCGAGCTGATTCGCACGGTGCGGGGTGTCGGCTATCTGGTCGACAAGGTCTGATGCGCTCGATCCGCAGCCGCACCTTGCTGCTGGTACTCGGCCTGCTCGGGCTGTCGACGACGCTGATCTCGTATAAGAGCTACCGGGACGCCCACCACGAGATCGAAGAGCTGTTCGACGCCGAGTTGGCGCAGCAGGCGCGACTGCTGGGGGGCATGGTCAGCCGCGGCATGCCGCCCGGTGGCCGTAAGGCCCTTCAGGAGGCGCTGGATGAGGCAGTGACCCAGGACGAGTCTGGCACGGAGGCCCAGCCGCTGGGGCATGAATACGAGAAGAAGCTGGGCTTTTTCGTGTTCGACGAGCACGGGACGGTATTGTTGCGGTCGGCCAGCGCGCCGGCCCCGGCGGCGACCCTTGATCAGCTGTTGCGGGACATCGAACCCGGTGGCGGCGGCCGAGGCTATACCGAGGGCGAACCGCTCTCGCCCCTGGCGCAGCGGCTGATCGGCTATCACGACGTGCTGTTGGATGCGCATCACTGGCGGGTCTTCGTCCTCCACGATCAACGCGATGCGCACTGGGTGCTGGTGGGCGAGCGGGACGACGTGCGCGGCGAACTGGGTGCGAAGATCGCCTTACGCAGCCTGTTGCCGGACCTGGTCGGCCTGCCGCTGCTCGCCCTGTTGGTGTGGCTGGCGGTCGGCTGGGGTCTGCGCCCGCTGGGTCGCATGGTGCAGTTGTTGAAGACCCGCGATCCGAACAATCTCTCGCCGCTGCTGTTGGCGCCCATGCCGCCGGAACTGGAGCCCATGGTGGCTGCGCTCAACCGCATGCTGCTGCAGGTCCGGTCGCTGTTGGAGCGGGAAAAACGCTTTCTGGATTATGCCGCGCACGAGTTGCGCACGCCGCTGGCGGTACTGCGCATTCATGCGCAGAATGCCCTGCAGGCAATCGACCCGGTCGATCGGGACGATGCCCTCCGACAGCTGGGTTCCGGGGTCGAGCGCGCCACCCAGGTGGTGGCGCAGTTGCTCACCCTGGCGCGGCTCGAGCCCAGTGCCGTCAGCCTGCGCATGACCGAGTTGGATCTGCTGGCGTTCGTGCGCGCGCAACTGGCCGAACTCACGCCCTTGGCGTTGGAGCGCCGCCAGGAGCTGACCCTGGAGTGCGCCGAAAGCGACGACTATCGCCTGCTTGCCGACGCCCCGAGCCTGGGCACACTGTTGCAGAACCTGGTCAGCAATGCGGTACAGCACACGCCGCAGAACGGCCAGATCCGGGTGTTGCTGCAAGCCGGTCCGCAGTTTATCGCGTTGCGTATCGAGGACAGTGGCCCAGGTGTGCCGCCCGAATTGCGCGCGCGGGTGTTCGAGCGATTCTTCCGCCAGGGGCCGGGCCAGGGTGCCGGGCTGGGTTTGTCCATCGTCGCCCGGATCGTAGAGTTGCATGGCGGACAACTCGAACTGCGGGACAGCCCGCTCGGCGGACTGGCAGTCCTGGTCCAGCTGCCGCGATTGGGGCCAGGGGCCCCTTGAGCCCCGCGGCCTGGCGCCGCGGTCCGGTCGGCCGGACTGCGCGCTGCTGGTTGGGACCGACGCCGGATCGCGACCGGGATCGGTACTGCGGTCCCGGTCCAGTCGCGATCCGGTGCGCCGTCATTCACGCCACTGGCTGAATACGAAGTCGCGGTCCTGCTGTTGCGCATGGCAGCCATGACATCCGGCGCCGCCATCTTTGACCAGGCGTTCGCTGCGGCTGTTGCCGGCCCAGCCTTCGTAACCCCAGCCGCCGGTGTCGGCGAAGCGCGCGCTGTCCTTGACCATCACCCCGAGCAGCACCCGATTGCCTTCGCTCGACGCGTGATCGGCGGTTTTGCTTTGCAGCAGGTCGAACACCAGCGTGGATCCGTCGGCGAACCGGCCGGCCTGCAGGCCTTCGAGCGCAGCTTGGTTGGCGTAGACATGGTGGATGCCAAGAAACGGATCCTGCAGCGGATGCCCTTCATGGATGGTCATCGACTTGACATGCGTCCAGTGGCGGTAGCCTTCAGGGTAATCGATGGGTGTTGCCGCCAGAGCGATAGCGGAGGTGGCGGCGCCGATGGCGAGGAGGGTGAATCGGAGGACAGGTTTCATGCTCGGGCTCCTAATAGCATAAGGTTGAATGTACTCGTATCGACTCGATACGTAGTAATAGAAAAGCATGCGGCGCCGCTGCTGTCAATAACGTATCGACACGAAACGAACGGCCCGTTAAGCTAGGCGCAGGCCACGCGGAAAGCAGACCCATGAACACTGAGCAACTGCACTCGACCCTGGAACGACTGTGTAACCTGCTGCGGGTGGAGGCGCGTGCCCACGGCGCGGTGGATGGCTTGTTGCCGGTCCAGTTGGAGGCCCTGCACTATCTGTCCCAGTGCAACCGCTACTCGGACACGGTGCAGGGCGTGACTGAGTTTCTTGGCCAGACCAAGGGCACGGTATCGCAGACCCTCAAGGTGCTGGAGAGTCGCGCCTTGGTACGCAAGGTGCCGGACGCCAGGGATCGCCGCCTGGTGCACCTGGCGCTCACCCCGGCTGGGCGCCGGATGGTCGCGAAGGTGGTGCCGGCACGGTTTCTCGAACAAGCCGTGCAGGCGCTGCCGGAGCCGGGCCGCGATGCCCTGGGGCAGGGGCTGGAGGCGCTGTTGCGCGCCGCGCAACGCGCCAACCAGGGCCGCAGTTTCGGGGCCTGCAAGACTTGCCGCTATAACGAGCGGGCCGCTGGCACCTTCCGCTGCGGCCTGACCGCAGAGCCCTTGTCGGCTACCGAGGTCGAACGCCTGTGCCGGGAGCACCGCTATCCGGCACAGGCAGCCGGCGGGTAAGCGGCCCGCTTTCCGGCCGAGTAGCGGCAGCGGGATCACCCGCCCGGTGGATCGCCAGGCCCGCGCTACTTGTCGTCCGGTTCGGGAATGCGCCCGAAGGCGATCCGCAGATGCTGCGGCGGCAGATGGGCGTGGCTGCCGAGCGCGTCCACCGCTTGCCGGGACGGCCCGATCAGGTGCTCGCAGCGCTGCTTCGTGGACTTCTTGCCGCGTTTCGACGCGATGCGGCGTACCGCCAGGTCCGCGGCGTACCAGCATTCCTCGTGCAACCCCGCGCCTATGCCCCAGCCGCCGGCGAAATAGAGTTTGCCGCCCAGCAGTTCGATCCCCTGGTGCCGGGTGCAGAGTTGCAGCTGCACGTCCCAGGTGTCGGCGCATTCAGTGTTGTGCGCGAAGTGCGCCATGGCCGGAACCGCGTCGCCAGTACCGCTGGGTGGCGGGGTCTGCAGCACCAGCTGCGGGTCCGGTTGACGGTCGGGCGGCGGATTGACGGTGACGTAGAAATTGGGAACCTCTTTGCCCCGGAACGCCGGGTTCTGCTGATCGTTCTGATGGCTGTTACACCAGTAGCTGATGCTGTAAGGGTGGGGTTGGTCGTAGTTGTCGTGAATGCTGATGTTGTAGGTGCTGGGGCGGCCCGGGTCGGGTAGGACCCTGGGGTCCGTATGTGCGACTGCCAGCGTGAGCTTCTGGTTGTTGCCGTTTAGCGCCTCGTGTTTCGTATAGCGGATACGTTGCAGCAGGCCTTGCACCTCGGCCAGGTCCGGGTGCTGTGCCAGCAGACCGGCCGCCACGTCCGCGTGCACGGCCAGTACCACCCGGCTGCAGTCGACGTGGCCCGGCAGCGGGTCCATGGTCCCGGCCCACCACGGGCACCACGCTGCCTGGTAGGCGACGCGGATCGGGTTCTTGCGGTCGCCCGAGGCGGTAAGTCCCGTGACCTGGCTGCGGGACGCCACCACGCCACCCATGGCACGGATCGCCGTCGCCAGGGTTTCCAGCCAATGGGTGCTGCCGCCGGCGAAGTAGCGGCGATCCGCCGGCCCGGTACCGAAGCCTTCCTGTAAACCGTAGTAGCGCATCACGGCACCCAGCGGCATCTGCGGTGCCGGGCGGGTCTGATCGACGTAGTACATGCCATTGACGCGGGGGTAGAGGTTGCATTGCAGGAAGGCATCGCTATAGCCCTTGCGCGCGGCGTAGCTGGCCAGCGATTGGTCGAAGAAGCCCCCGTACATGGCATCGTTGTAAGCCTCGGCCTTGAATCGGTAGAAGTCGCGCGCGAGTTCGCACGGCACCCGCCCCGTGGCCAGGTCCTGATCCGTGTAAGAGATCCATTGCCCGTGGCTGCTGCCGGCCCAGGTGGTGGTGTCGCGCAGCGGTTGACCCTCGACCCCGAGTTTGCGCAGCAGCTGGTGGATGTTGTGGTAGGTGGCGGCGTTGTAATCGTTGACGCCAAGGTCTACCCAGCGGGCGAACTCGCCCAGCTGCACCGGGACCGTATAGGCGTTGCCGCCGACCCGCGCGTGGCAGGTATTGCCGTCGATCACCACCGGCAGGTAACGCCCGCCATAGCGTTGCAGCAGCAGGTAGGCGGTCAGCAGACCGGCAGGCCCGCCGCCGACGATGACCAGGGTCTTGGCTTTGCGGGCGCGCTTGCGCAGCTTGGCCAACTGCTGCTGCGGATTGCTGCCGGGTGGGTCGGGTTGCATGTTCGCTCCTGGAGGTTCGAGTGCCATGTCGAAGTCTGTTGCGACCCCTCAAAGGTGTTGTGCAATTCGGCCAGGGGGTCCCCGGGCCGTCGAGGCCTGGGGTGAAGATAGTCCATCGCCGGCACCTTCACCGCCGTGCGGTCTGTGTCCTGCCGCAGCCGGCGCCGGGGCCTGTCGCTTCCCCCACGCGTGCCGCCAGGTCTGCAGTCCCGGCGGGTCGCCCCAGGCGCTGTCTGCGCTCGCCGTTACACAGTACGATTGCGGCTCCTGTCCACGCGGGGTGCGCTCCTTGGACAAGTATCGTTGGCAACGTATACAGGC
This sequence comes from Gammaproteobacteria bacterium, assembly GCA_041307205.1. GTDB lineage: Bacteria > Pseudomonadota > Gammaproteobacteria > Chromatiales > Chromatiaceae > JARRQB01. The sequence goes on from JBFZDU010000302.1 coordinate 12,581, forward strand.
GCTGTTCGCGCAGCTGGCCGATCTCGCGCCTGGCGCCCGCGAGGCGCAACTGCGCGCCGCCTGTGCCGGTGACGACGCGCTGTATCGCGAGGTCGCGTCGCTGCTCGATGCCGATGCTGCGAGTGCGGGTTTTCTGCAGGGGCTCGATCTGGCGGGCCATGGCGGCCTCGCGCCGTTGGCACAGCCCGGCCGGGAGCTGGGGCCCTACCGCATCCTCGGCACCCTGGGGAGCGGTGGCATGGGCGTGGTATTCAAGGCCCTCGACCAGCGCCTGGATCGACCGGTCGCGCTCAAGATGCTGCCCTTGGCGCTGAACCACGACCGCTGGGCGCGGGACAGGTTCATTGCCGAGGCCAAGGCCGCTTCCTCGCTCGACCACCCCAACATCTGCACCATTTTCGAGATCGACTGTTCGCCGGGCGGGCAGTGGTACATGGCCATGGGCTGCTACGAAGGCGGCACCCTGGCGGCCCGGCTGGGGCAGGGGGCACTGGCGGTGCCCTTGGCATTGCAGGTCGCGGTCCAGTTGGCGCGCGGGCTGGATTGCGCCCACGCGAGCGGCATCTATCACCGCGATGTCAAGCCCGCGAACATTCTGTTCAGCGTCGATGACGTGGTGAAGATCGCAGATTTCGGTATCGCCAAGATCGCCGGCAAGGCACAGACGCTGACCGGTTTGCGCCTGGGTACGGTCGCTTATATGGCGCCGGAGCAGTATCGCGGCGAAGCCGTCGATCAACGCGCCGACATCTGGGCCCTGGGGGTGGTGCTGTACGAGATGTTGGCGGGGCGCACGCCGTTCGGCGACGAGCACCCGCACGCGGTCATGCAGGCGGTTGCCACCCGGCCGCCGCCATTATCGGAATTGCGTTCCGAACTTCCCGCCACCATCGATCGCCTGATCGCCCGCGCTCTGGCACCGGACCCGGCACAACGTTACCCGCGGATGGGCGAGTTCCTCGCCGACCTGGAGGCGCTGGCGGGGGCGTTGGGCCAGGCCGGACCAGCGGCGGAAACGGCGGGCCGGACGGTGCGACGGCCGCGGCACCTGGGCCCGGGCAGGGCATGGAGCGCCAACGACGATTTGCGCCAGGTGACGGTGGTGTGCGTCGGTCTGGCGGACCAGGCCGACGTGGACGCCGACCCCGAAGCCTTGCAGCGCCGCGGCGCCTGGCTGCAGCGGGCGGTGTCCGGCCCGGTCGGGCAATATCGCGGCACGGTCGTGGCGCAGCTCGACGACGAGGTCACCGCGGTGTTCGGCGCGCCGGTGGCGCATGACAACGACCCGCAGCGTGCGGTGCGCTGCGCCCTGCAGCTGCTGGAGGCGGCGCGCCCGCCGGCCGGCGACCCGGTCGCCATCGCGGTCGGGATCGCCAGCGGTCAGGTGCTGGTCAGTGGCAGCGGACCGGGCGGCTGCAAAGTGACCGGGGCGGCGGTGCAGCTGGCGCGGCGGCTCAAGGCCCTGGCCGGCAGCGACCAGCTGGTGGCGTCCGAGGAGGTGAAGCAGGCCGTCCAGTCCTGGTGCCGCTGTGTCGCCGGACCGACCCTGCCGCTGACCGCTGCGGGCCCCGCGGCGCCGCTGTGGCGCATCACCGGCTATCGGCCGCAGGCCGAGACCGGGGCGGGGCAGCAACTGCTGGTGGGACGCGAGCGCCAGTTGCGCCAGTTTGGCGACATCCTCCACGACTGCCGGGTCGATGGCCGTGGCCAGGTGGTTTACGTGCGCGGCGAGGCGGGGATCGGCAAGACGCGCCTGGTGGAGGCGTTCCGGCAGCAGGCGGTGCAAACCGGTTTTCTGGCCTGCACCGGACTGGTCCTGGACTTCGGCGTGGCGCAGGGCCAGGACGCGATTGCGGTGGTGATACGGCGGCTGATAGAGCAGGATGCGGGCGCGGCGGCCGATTCTGCGGCACCGCCCGCGGCACTGGTGGAGCCGGCGCAACAGGTTTTTCTCAACGACCTGCTGGGACTGTGCCAGCCGGAGTCGCTGCGCACCCTGTACGAGGCCATGGACCATGGCCGGCGCCGCCGCGGCCTGTTGGACACCCTGGCCCAGGTGCTGCGCCGGTCGGCCCAACGCCAGCCGCTGCTGATCCTGATCGAGGATCTGCACTGGGCGGACGGGCCGACGCTCGAACTCCTCGCGGAGATGGCGAAGGAGGCCGCCGAGGGTCCCATCCTGATGGTCCTCACCTCGCGCAGCGAACGCGACCCGCTCGATGCGGTCTGGCGCGCCCGGGTGCGCGGGCCGCAGTTCGTCACCTTCGACCTGGCGCCGCTGCGCACCGCCGAGGCCCGCGCCATGGCCCGGGCCGTCAGCCGTGCGGATGAGCCCTATATCGAAGACTGTGTGCAACGCGCCGCCGGCAACCCGCTGTTCCTCGCGCAGTTGTTGCGAAGTGCGGAGCAAGGTCGGGACGGACGGGTACCGCCGTCTTTGCAGAGCCTGGTGATCGCCCGGCTCGACCAGTTGCCGGCCGCGGACAAGCGGGCCCTGCGCGCGGCCGCGGTGATCGGGCAGCGATTCGACCTGGAGACCCTGCGCTTCCTGCTCGACGATCC
>JBFZDU010000303.1:0-8428 GCA_041307205.1 Gammaproteobacteria bacterium
TCACCGCCATCGCCTCGGGCACCCGGGCGGTGGCCGAAGGCGAATACGACAAGCAGCTGCCGCTGCCGCGGGCACAGGACGAGTTGACCTTCCTGGTGGCATCGTTCAACGCCATGACCCGGCGGATCGCGCTGGCGCGCAGCGTGGCCGAACGCAGTCAGCGCGAACTGCAGGCGCAGCATGCCTATTTGGAAACGGTGCTGGGGGGGTTGTCCACGGGCGTGATGGCGCTGGACGGCGCCGGGCAGATCGAGACCGCCAACCCGGCCGCCGACCTGATCCTGCGCCTGCCGGTGAGCGACTTGCTGGGCCAGACGCTGGATGCGCTGGCCACGGCCAGCACCCAGCTGGCGCCGTTCGTGGAGCGGCTGCTAGAGGGGTTGCGCGAACCGGGCAAGGCCTGGGTGGAGGAGGTGACCCTGTATCGCAGCGAGGGCCGCCAGGTGATCCTGTGTCGGCGCGCGCCGTTGTCCGCCGACGGCGGCGGTTACGATGGCCAGGTGTTGGTATTCGATGACGTTACGGCCTTGGTCAAGGCGCAGCGCGATGCCGCCTGGGGTGAAGTGGCGCGGCGCCTGGCCCACGAGATCAAGAACCCGCTCACGCCGATTCAGCTGTCGGCCGAGCGACTGCGCCGCAAGCTGTTGCCGCATCTGCCCGGTGACGATGGCAAGGTGCTCGATCGCGCCACCCAGACCATAGTGCAGCAGGTGGAGGCGATGAAGACCATGGTGAATGCCTTTTCCGACTACGCCAAGCCCTCGCGTATGGAGCCCGAGCCACTGGCGCTGGATGCCTACTTGGCAGGTATCGTGGAACTGTACCGCGGCAGCACCGCGGAGGTGGTGTGTCAGGCGGGCGCGGCCGGTGTGGAGGTCGAAGCCGATCCGGTACGCCTGCGCCAGGTGATGCACAATCTGGTAAAGAACGCCCTGGAGGCGGTGGCCGAGCGGCCCGGGGGCCGGGTGTTGATCGCCACGGCCGTGGTCGAGGACGGCGACAGCCGTTTTGCCGAGATCCGGGTCGAGGACAATGGCCCGGGATTCGACCAGGAAACGCTCGGGCAGGTCTTTGATCCCTATGTCACGACCAAGCTGAAAGGCACCGGCCTGGGACTAGCCATAGTGAAGAAAATTGTCGACGAGCATGGTGGGCAGATCCGTGCCGACAATCGCCCGAGCGGCGGCGCGGCGGTGGTCATCCGGCTGCCGCTGGCGGATTCCAGCCACACCGACCGGCAACCGGCAGCAGCCAAGTTGGAGAGAAAACAGGCATGAGTGCACCCTTGGTGCTGGTGGTCGACGACGAAGTCGACATTCGCGAACTGGTAAAGGATATCCTCGAAGACGAGGGCTACCGGGTCAGCACGGCGGAAAACGGCGAGCATGCACGGCGGGCGCTGCGCGAGCGTCGCCCGGACCTGATCCTGCTCGACATCTGGATGCCCGACCTCGACGGCATCAGCCTGCTCAAGGAATGGCACGAAGGTGACGGCCTGCCCTGCCCGGTAGTCATGATGTCCGGCCACGGCACCGTCGAGACCGCGGTCGAGGCCACCCGCTTGGGCGCCTACGATTTCCTGGAAAAACCGCTGTCACTGGCCAAGCTGCTGCTCACCGTGGAGCGGGCCCTGGAGACCGAGCGGCTGGTGCGCGAGAACGTTGGCCTGCGCCGGCAGGCGACACAGGTGACCGAGCCGATCGGGCGCAGCGCGGCCATGCAACGGCTGCGCGAACAGGTGAAACGGGTTGCCCAGCACGACACCTGGGTGCTGATCGCAGGCGAGGCGGGCAGCGGCCGCGAGACCTTTGCCCGCTACCTGCACGCCCACAGCCCGCGTCGCGACCGACCCTTCATCGACTTCGGGGTAAGCAGCATCGCGCCAGGCAATGCGGCGCGCGAGCTGTTCGGCAGCGAGATCGAAGACCGCACGCACTATGGCCGGCTGGAGCAGGCCAGCGGCGGCACCCTGTTCCTGGACGAGGTAGCGGACATGGACCTCGCGGCGCAGGCGCAGCTGGTCGGTGCCCTGGATACCGGCTCCTTCCTCCGCGTGGACGGCAAGGAGCCGGTCGCCATCGACGTAAGGATCGTTGCCGCCACCCAGCGCGACCTGCAGGCCGAGGTCGATAGCGGGCGATTTCGTGAAGACCTGTTCTACCAGCTCAACGTCGTGCCCCTGGAGGTGCCGCCGCTGCGCGATCACCGCGAGGACGTGCCCGAGCTGCTGGCCTACTATGTCGATTACTTCGTCGAGCACGAAAAGCTCTCGTACCGGCATTTCGGCGTCGGCGCGCAGAATTTTCTGCGCAACTATGTCTGGCCGGGCAATATTCGCGAACTGCGCAACCTGGTGCAGCGGTTGCTGATCCTGGGGGCCGGTGACGAGATCGGCCAGGACGAGGTGCAGGTCGCGATCGGGTCGCTGCCGGCGCTGGGTCAGGCGGGCAGCGGCTTGGCTGCGGTTTCCTTCGACCAGCCCTTGCGCGAGGCGCGCGAGGCCTTCGAGCGGGTATATCTCGACTACCAGTTGGAGAAACACGCCGGCAACGTGAGTAAGATGGCGCAGGAGGTGGGCATGGAGCGCACCCATCTGTATCGCAAGCTGCGCGCCGTAGGGATCGAGATCAAAGAGCGGCGCTGACGAACGCCGGCCGGCGGTGGCTGGAAGCGCGGAACCATGAAAATCATCATCCTCGGTGCCGGTCAGGTGGGGACCACGGTGGCCCAGAACCTGGCCAGCGAGGCCAATGACATCACTGTGGTCGATCACAGCGGCCAGCTGTTGAGCGAGCTACAGGATCGCCTGGACATCCGCACCGTGCAGGGACACGCCGCGCACCCGGACATACTCAAACGCGCCGGTGCCGACGACGCCGATATGCTGATTGCGGTGACCAATTCCGACGAGACCAACATGGTCGCCTGCCAATCGGCCTGGACCCTGTTCCACACTCCCAAGAAGATTGCGCGGGTGCGCGCGCCCGAATTCCTCAAGTACCCGGCGCTGTTCGCCCACGGCTCCCTGCCCATCGACGTATTGATCAGTCCCGAGCAGTTGGTGACCGATTATGTGCTGCGATTGATCGAACACCCGGGGGCGCTGCAGGTGCTGGACTTCGCCGGCGGCCTGGTGCGGTTGGTGGCGGTGCATGCCTATCACGGCGGCCCGCTGGTCGGGCACCAATTGCGCGAGTTGAACGAACACCTGCATGGCGGCGAGGCGCGCGTGGCCGCCATCTACCGCCGCGGCCGGGCCATCCTGCCGACCGGCAGTACCGTGGTCGAGGTCGACGACGAGGTGTTCTTCCTTGCCGCCGCCGACAACATCCCGGCGGTGATGCAGGAACTGCGCCGGGCCGAGAAGCCGTTTCGGCGCCTGATTTTCGCCGGCGGGGGGAACATCGGGCGGCGCTTGGCGGCGGCCCTCGAGGCCGACTATCGGGTCAAGATCATCGAGCGTGACGTGGAGCGGGCGCGGCGCGTCTCGGAGGAGTTGCGCCACACCATCGTACTGGCGGGCGACGGCGCCGACGAAACCCTGCTGCTAGAGGAGAATATCGAGGACACCGACGTCTTTTGTGCCGTGACCAATGACGACGAGGCCAACATCCTTTCGGCAATGCTGGCCAAGCGCCTAGGCGCGCGCAAGGTCATGGCGCTGATCAACCGGGCCTCCTACGTCGAGCTGGTGCAGTCGGGCCCGATCGACATCGCCATCTCGCCGCAGCAGGCCACGATTGGTACCCTGCTCACGCACGTGCGGCGCGGTGACGTGGTGATGGTGCATTCGCTGCGCCGCGGCGCAGCCGAGGCGATCGAAGCCGTGGCGCACGGCGACGGCAGCTCGTCGCGGGTGGTCGGGCGGCGCATCGACCAGCTTCGCCTGCCCGCGGGCACCAGCATCGGCGCCATCGTGCGCGGCGACCAGGTCATCATCGCGCACCATGACACGGTCATAGAGTCCGAGGACCACGTCATCATGTTTCTGGTGGACAAGCGGCGCATCGCTGATGTCGAACGGCTTTTCCAGGTTGGGATTACCTTCCTGTGACCTGGCGGCACCGAGCGCGCCAGCCCCGGGTTTGATGCCGTGCAGCTAGCAGCGGTGCAGCGCATCCTCGGGGTGCTGCTGATGGTGTTCAGCTTGACCCTGGTGCCGCCGATCGGGGTGTCGCTGTACTACGCCGACGGCGAGACGCTGCCGTTCATCGACGCATTCCTGATCACGCTGGGGCTGGGCTTGCTGAGCTGGCTGCCGGTGCGGCGGCAGCGGCGTGAGCTGCGCCTGCGCGACGGGTTCATCGTGGTGGTCATGTTCTGGACAGTGCTGTCGGCCATAGGTTCGGTGCCGTTCATGCTCTCTGACAACCCGGTCGTCAGCGTCACCGACGCCGTCTTCGAGTCGGTGTCCGGGCTTACCACGACCGGTGCCACGGTGCTCGTCGGGCTCGATGACCTGCCACGCTCGATTCTTTACTATCGACAGCAGCTGCAATGGCTCGGTGGCATGGGCATCATCGTGTTGGCGGTGGCCGTGCTGCCCATGCTCGGCATCGGGGGCATGCAGCTGTACCGCGCCGAGACGCCGGGACCGATGAAAGACACCAAGTTGACCCCGCGCATCACCGAGACGGCCAAGGCTCTGTGGTACATCTACCTGGGCATGACCGTGGTCTGTGCGCTGGGTTACTGGGCCGCCGGCATGACCCTGTTCGATGCGATCGGACACGCGTTTTCGACGGTGGCGATCGGCGGCTTCTCCACCCACGACGCCAGCATGGGCTACTTCGACAGCCCGGCCATCGACATGGTCGCGGTGGTGTTCATGTTCGCGGCGGGGGTCAACTTCTCGCTGCATTTCGTGGCCTTCCGCCAGCGCAGTCTGAGCGGCTATCTGCAGGATTCCGAGTTCAGGTTCTATGCCGGCCTGCTGGGCGTGGTGGTACTCATCACCATCGTCGGGCTGTACGCCAGCAACACCTACAAAGATCCCTGGGAGGCGGTCCTGCAAGGGCTGTTTCAGGCCGTGTCCATCGGCACCACGGCCGGGTTTACCACCGCTGCCTTCTACGACTGGCCCGGCTATCTCGCCATCCTGCTGCTGTTTGCCAGCTTCGTCGGTGGCTGTGCCAGCTCTACCGGCGGTGGCATCAAAGCGATCCGGGTGTTGTTGCTGATCAAGCAGGGTATGCGCGAGATCACCCGGCTGATCCATCCCAGCGCACAGATTCCGGTGCGGATCGGCGACAAGACGATCGCGCCGCGGGTGATCGAGGCGGTCTGGGGTTTTTTTGCCCTGTACGTCGCCAGTTTCACCGTCATGTACCTGCTGGTGGCGGCGACCGGTGTCGAACTGATGACGGCTTTTTCCGCGGTCGCCGCCTGCATCAACAACCTTGGCCCCGGGCTGGCCGGGGTTGGCGTGCACTACGCGGACATCAATGACGCGGCCAAGTGGATACTGTGCTTTGCCATGCTGCTCGGGCGACTGGAGATCTTCACCCTGCTGGTGCTGCTCAGTCCCGCCTTCTGGCGGCGCTGACATGGCGGACCTGGAGATATCGCGCTGGCTCAGCATCCCCGAGCGGGAGATCGAGATCAGCCCGATCCGGGCGCAGGGGGCCGGCGGGCAGAACGTCAACAAGGTGTCGAGTGCGATTCACCTGCGGTTCGACATCCGCGCCTCCTCGCTGCCGCCGGAGTGCCAGGAACGGCTGGTGGCGCTGCACGATCACCGCATCAGCAAGGACGGCATCGTCGTCATCAAGGCCCAGTCGCACCGCACCCAGGAACAGAACCGCGCCGATGCCATGGCCCGGTTGCAGGCGCTGATCCGCCGCGCCGGCACGGTGGCAAAGCGCCGGGTCCCGACCAAACCGAGCCGCGCCGCGCAGCGCCGCCGCGTCGATGAAAAGGCGCGGCGCGGCCGCCTGAAGTCGTTGCGTGGCAAGGTGGATGAGTAGCCTTACAAGTTACAAGCTTGAATTTCCAGGCGGGTGAATGCATTTGCCGTCAGGCCCGTGGGCAGGAGCACAACGACATGGCCTTGCGCGACAATCTGGAGAGAATGCTGGCGGACGGTCAGGAGAGCGCGCTGTTGCGTTACAGCCTGGGCGCCGAATGCCTCAAGCAGGGCGACCTGGAAGTGGCGGTGGCGCACCTCGCGCAGGCGCTGGTGTTGGACCCGAACTACTCCGCGGCCTGGAAACTCTACGGCAAGGCCCTGGATGCCGCCGGGCGTCACAGCGAGGCGATCGAGACCTTCGAGCGCGGCATCGCCGTTGCCCAGGGGCGGGGCGACATCCAGGCGGCCAAGGAGATGCAGGTGTTCCGCAAGCGCGCGCAGAAGGCACAGGATCTCTGAACGCCAGGGTTGGCCGCCAACGCCCGCGATGCCAGTGAGGTTTCCGGGTCCATGGTTTCGCTGCGAGCGTTGCCGGGTCCGGCACCGCCCTCAGGAAGGGCCGCTACCCATGCGGCAACCGCGGGCGTCCACCGGGGTGCCCTCGCGGGTGCGCAGGCAGCGGTCGATGCCGTCCGGCACGCCGTCCTTGTCGGTGTCCAGCGGACAGCCGGCCTGATCGACTTCGGCGCCGGGAGGGGTGTTTGGGCACAGGTCGCGGTCGCCCGGAGTGCCGTCGCCATCCGCGTCAGTGCCGCCCTGGCGCGGCACGGCGGTGGTGGGTGCACTGCTGCCGGATCCCTGGCGGTAGCTTAGCGTGAAAGCCAAGTCGTTCACGGCCGTGCCGTACCAGGTCACCGACTGGCCGCGCCGCACCCAGCTGCCGGGCCGGTTCGCCTGGTAGTGGAGCAGCTCCCAACCCTCGGGTAGGACCCAGCTATAAGTGAATTGATCGAAGTCGCCCGGCGCATACCACATGCCAAAGTGGCCGTCGGCCCGCTTGGTTCCATCCCAACTGCTGAACTCGAACTGGCCGGATGCCGGCGTGCCGAGTTCCGCGGCGGTGAAAAGGCCGGGATAGATTACGGTGAAGATCCCGGTGGCGAAGCTGAGCCGGTTGTACTCGGTCGGGCTGTCGTCCCAGGTGAACTCCTGCGGCGTAACGTGCCGCAGGTCGTCGAGCCGCACGGTTTTGTCGACCAACAGGCTGTGCCGGGGGGCCGTGGTGCGCAGGCCGCGCTGCATAAGGTAACTGCGGCCGTCCGGCTGCAGGAACACGATGGTTTCGCTGGCGACTTCGGCGTGCGCTGCCGCCGCGGTCAGGGTCAACCAGACCAGACTTAACAGGTCGCGCCGCATGCGGATGCCTGGGCACGGGGGTGGCGCACCAGCCAGCAGCGGTGCGGCGGGTGGCGGCGGAAATCGACCGGCACCGTGCGTGCGGTGATGTCGTCGGCGGCAGCGAAGCCGGCGACCTCGGCGGCCAACCGGAAACCGCGCCGGTTGGTCGAGAAATACAACTCACCGTCCGGGGCAAGCAACCGCAGGACCTGACGCAGCAGTACGGGATGGTCGCGCTGGACATCGAAGCTGGCCTGCATGCGCTTGGAATTGGAGAAGCTCGGCGGGTCGAGCACGATCAGATCGAAGCGTGCGCGGGCCGCGGCGGCCCGGGCCAGGAACTGCAGCACGTCCTCGCAGACCAGGGTGTGACGTTTGAAATCGTCGTAGCCATTGAGTAGCAGGTTGCGCCTGGTCCAGTTCTGGTAGGTATGCGACATGTCCACCGTGACCGTGCGGGACGCACCCGCTGCCGCGGCATAGACGGTGAAGCTGCCGGTATAGGCGAATAGGTTCAATAGGGTGCGGCCGGCGGCGCGACCGCCGACCAGGCGGCGGGTGTCACGGTGATCCAGGAACAGCCCGCTGTCGAGGTAACGGCCGAGGTTGACCTCGAAGCGCAGTTCGCGTTCGCGGACCGGGAAGCAGTGCCCGCGCTGTTCGGACTTTTCGTACTGCGCGCTGCCGCGCTGCCGCCGCCGCTGGGTAAACACCAGGTGTTCGGGCAGAAGCTCGAGGGCGGCCGCGATGACGTTCAGCGGGACGCTGGCGGCGGTTGCGGCCGGTGCGGTGGCGCGTTCGAACTCCTGCACCAGGGCGAAATCGCCGTAGCGATCGATGGCATAGGGGAATTCAGGGATGTCGCGATCATAGACCCGGTAGGCCTGCAGCCCTTCGCGGCGCGCCCAGCGGTCCCAGTGGCGGGCATTCTTGCGGAGGCGGTTGGCGAGGTCGTCCAGGTTCAACGCAGTTACGGCGCTTTGCGGGCGGCCAACCCCAAGGCCACCCAACCGACCAGCAGGGCGCTGCCGCCGAACGGCGTCACCGCGCCCAGCCAGCGCAGACCGGTCACGGCGAGCAGGTACAGGCTGCCCGAGAACAGCAGTATGCCGAGGGCGAAAGCCCAGCCGGCGACCGCCAGGGCCCGGCCGGGAGCGTGCAATCCGAGCAAGCCGCAGGCCA
>JBFZDU010000304.1:0-15379 GCA_041307205.1 Gammaproteobacteria bacterium
GACGATGGCCTCCAACTCCGCCTGCAGCGTCGCCAGTTCGACCTCGCCCGCCTTGAGCCGATCGCCCAGCCTGGCGACCTCTTCGAGCAGCGGTTGGATGTCCTCGCCGGCGGCCTTGGCCTTGCCGATCGCCTTGGAGCGGGTGTTGCGGGCGTTCTGCAGCTCCTGGGTCTCGACCTGCAGCGTCTTGCGGCGCTCTTCGAGCGCGCCGATGCGCGCCACGTCGAGGTCCAGGCCGCGGCGCTTGAGCTGCGCGGCGACGGTTTCGAGTTCGGTCCTGAGGCGTTTGGGATCCAGCATCAGTCGTTGTCCAGGTTGACCTTGGCCGACCAGGTCAACAGGTGCCCGGGCTCGACCAGCGTTGCAAGATGTTCCAGCACCGCCGCCACCTTGGCGGGCCGGTCGAAGAATTCGATTACCAGCGGCATGTTGAGCGACATATCGAGCAGCGTCGCCGTGTGCAGCCGCCCGGACTTGCCGAACCCGGCGATGCCGCGGTAGGCGGTCACCCCGGCCACGCCTTCCCGATCGTGCAGCAGGTCCAGCAGGCGCTGCAGCTTGTGCTCGGCCTCAGTGCAATAGATGCGTACCACGGTCACGTCGGTCAGGTTCACAGCGCCCTCCCCAGCAGCACGCCCAGCCAGGTGGCGCCAACACAGCTAACTACACTGAACACCGCGTTCGCTCCCGCTTTGGCATAGGCCGCCTGTTCAATCAGGTTCAGCGTCTCGATAGAGAAGCTGGAGAAGGTCGTGAAGGCCCCCAGAAAGCCGACCAGCAGCAAGCCGCGTACCTCCGGCCCCGCGCTCAGGCGTTCGAGCAGCAGGATGTACAGCAGCCCCATGGCCAGCGAACCCAGAACGTTCACCGCCAGCGTGCCGTATGGAAAACCGCGACCGAGCAGGCCATAGACCGCGTTGGATAACCAGAAGCGGGCCAGTGCCCCGGCCGCGCCGCCGGCGGCGATTGCCAGTGTCTGCGTCAAGCTCCACACCACCCATCGCGAAAGCCCGGATTCTACACTGGCCGTGCCGGGCTAGTCCGACGGCTGCCGCGCCGCGGCATCGCGGGCCCGCAGTTCCGCCAGCTTCTCAGCGATACGCAGTTCCAGGCCACGTGGCACCGGGTGGTAATAGCGGCGCTCGCCCAGGCCCTCCGGGAAGTAGGTCTCACCCGCCACGTAGGCATCCGGCGCGTCGTGCGCATAGCGGTAGGCGTGGCCATAGCCCAATTCCTTCAGCAACCGGGTCGGGGCGTTGCGCAGGTGGATCGGCACCTCCAGCGAACCGGACCGCTGCACCTCCGCCATGGCCGCATTGTAGGCCGTGTAGACGGCGTTGCTCTTGGGCGCGCAGGCCAGATAGACGATGGCTTGCGCCACGGCCAGCTCGCCCTCGGGGCTGCCCAGCCGCTCCTGCACGTCCCAGGCGTTCAGCGCCAACTGCAGGCCCCGCGGGTCGGCGTTGCCGATATCCTCGGAGGCCATGCGCACCACCCGCCGGGCGATGTACAGGGGGTCGCAACCGCCGTCGAGCATGCGGCAGAACCAGTACAGGGCAGCATCCGGGGCCGAACCCCGGACTGCCTTGTGCAGCGCAGAGATCTGGTCGTAGTAGGCCTCCCCACCTTTGTCGAAGCGCCGCGACTGGCCGGCCGCCACCTCGCTCACCACCGCGTGGCTGATCTGCCCGTCCTGTTCCAGCTCGGATGCGATCTCCAGCAGGTTGAGCGCCCGGCGGGCGTCGCCATCGGCCGCGGCGGCGATCAGGGTCAGGTCGGGGTCGGCAATCTGCAAGCCCGCGACGCCCAGGCCGCGCGCCGGGTCAGCGAGGGCGCGCCGCAGCAGGATCTCCAGGTCGCCGGCCGTCAATGCCTTGAGCACGTACACACGCGCCCGCGACAGCAGTGCGTTGTTCAGCTCGAAGGAGGGGTTCTCGGTCGTGGCGCCGACGAACAGCAGGGTGCCGTCCTCGACATGTGGCAGGAAGGCGTCCTGCTGCGACTTGTTGAAGCGGTGCACCTCGTCGATGAACAGCACCGTGCCACGGCCGCTCTGCGCCCGCTCCTGCTTCGCCTGCTCGACCGCCTGGCGGATGTCCTTGACGCCTGCCAGCACCGCCGACAGGGTCTGGAAGGCATAGCCCGAGGCGTTGGCCAACAGCCGCGCCAGGGTGGTCTTGCCGGTGCCCGGCGGCCCCCACAGGATCATCGAGTGCAGGCGGCCGTTCTCGATCGTGGTGCGCAGCGGTTTGCCGGGCCCCAGGATGTGATCCTGTCCGACGTATTCGGCGAGGCTGCGCGGCCGCATCCGGTCGGCCAGCGGTTTGCCGGCGGCCGTGTCGGCAGCGAACAGGTCGGGCGTGTTCATGGCGCGGATGATAACCGCGGCAGCGGGGGAAGCGCCCCGGTCAATGGGTGAACATGTCGTAGCCGGGCGGCTTCTCGAAGTTGAACACCTTGGGGTCGAGCTTGGGGTTGCGGACCAGCTCGTAGAAGCGGAAACGGCTGATCTGACCGAACTTGTCCGCCATCTCCATGCGCTGCAGCGCGTTGCCCTCGAACGCCAGCAGCACCTGCACGAACTGGGCATCCGGATCGCGCGGGGTCAGCTCCAGCCATTCCAAGCCCTGGCGCTCGCCGAGTTCGACCACCTCGAACTGCGACTCCACCTCGACGTCCTCGGCCAGGAGCAGCGCCGGGGTGCCCTTGAGGGCCGAGCGCTGCCACTGCTGGGTGATCTGCCGCAGTTCCGGATCGACGATCCACAGGTCGCGGCCGTCGGCGATGATGGACTGCTCGTAGGGGACCTCATAGTCCCAGCGGAACTTGCCAGGACGCGACAGCCGGAACACGCCGCGGAACAGGCCGGTGGTATTGTTCTCGGTGTCCAGCACCGCTTGTTCGAACTCGGCCTGCAGCGTGTGCAGGCCGTCGAGGAATGCCGTCAGCCGCGCCTTGCCGTCGGCGACGGCGGTAGTGGCGCCGGTCTCGACCGCGGCACGGATCTCGGTGGTGGCGCCGGCCGCGGCCGACCAGGCCAGGAGTGCTATCAACAGAAACTTCGGCAGCGCTGTCACTGGAGTTCAGTCCTCGATCGGGGGCGGGGCGAGCACCTCGCGATTACCCTTGCTGTCGGCGGAGGTGACTATGCCGACGCGTTCCATCTCTTCCACCAGCCGGGCGGCACGGTTGTAGCCAATCTTCAGGCGGCGCTGCACCCCAGACACCGAGGCACGGCGCGATTCGGTGACGATGCGCACCGCGTCGTCGAACAGGGGATCGGCATCCTCCAGGTCCACGCCCGCCGCTGCCGCAGATAGACCCGGGATGGCCTCGGTCGGTTCCATCAGAATCTCGTCGATATAGTGCGGTTCGCCGGTCAGTCTGAGGTGGCTGACCACCCGGTGGACCTCTTCGTCGGACACGAAGGCGCCATGGGTGCGCTGCGGAATGCTGCCGCCGGGCGGCAGATAGAGCATGTCCCCGTGACCCAGCAACTGCTCGGCGCCCATCTGATCGAGGATGGTGCGCGAATCGACGCGCGCCGACACCTGGAAGGCGATGCGGGTCGGAATGTTGGCCTTGATCAGTCCGGTGATCACGTCCACCGACGGCCGCTGCGTCGCAAGCAGCAGATGGACGCCGGCGGCCCGCGCCTTCTGCGCCAGGCGCGCGATCAGTTCCTCCACCTTTTTGCCGACCACCATCATCATGTCGGCCAGTTCGTCGATGATCACGACGATATAGGGCAAGGAGTGCAGCTCCTTGGCCGCCTGCGGCTCGTCGAGGCCCGGATCGGGCCGGAACAGCGGATCCTTGATTGGCGTTCCGGCCGTGGCGGCGTCGCGGATCTTTTTGTTGTAGCCGATGATGTTGCGCACCCCCAGCGCCGCCATCAGGCGGTAGCGCCGCTCCATCTCGCCCACACACCAGCGCAGGGCGTTGGCGGCCTCGCTCATGTCGGTGACCACTGGCGTGAGCAGGTGCGGGATGCCCTCGTAGACCGACAGCTCCAGCATCTTGGGGTCGATCATGATCATCCGCACCTCGTCGGCCCTGGCCTTGTACAGCAGGCTCAGCACCATGGCATTGATCGCCACCGACTTGCCCGAGCCGGTGGTGCCGGCGATCAGGGCGTGCGGCATCTTGGCCAGATCGGCCACCGAGGGGTTGCCGGAGATGTCCTTGCCCAGCGCCAGGGTGAGCAGCGACCTGGACTTGTCGTAGGCCTCCGAGCGCAGCACCTCGCTGAGGAACACGGTCTCGCGCGACTCGTTGGGAATCTCGATGCCGATCACCGGCCGGCCGGGGATGACCTCCACCACGCGCACCGACACCGTCGCCAGCGCGCGCGCCAGGTCCTTGGACAGGTTGGTGACCTTGCTGGCCTTGGTGCCCGGCGCCAGGTCCAGTTCGTACAGGGTCACCACCGGACCGGGGTGAATGGCAGCGACCGAGGCGCTGACGCCGAAATCGGCCAACTTGAGTTCCAGCTGCTGGCCCATGGCCTTGAGGGCGTCCTCGGACAGGGCCTTGCCGCTGTGCCTGGGAGGGTCGAGCAGCGACAATGGCGGCAGTTCGGCGTTGGGCTCGGGATCGAGCAGCGGGATCTGCCGCTCCTTTTCCACGCGCACGCTGGGCTTGACCTCGGACACCACGGGCTCGATGCGCGGCGGCGGCCGGTTCCCGGTGCGCTGCTTTTCCTTCTTGACCACCTCCGCCCGTTCCTGGCGCATCCGGCTGGCGGCGCGGCGCTCGGCGAGGCCACCCAGCAGTTCGCGGGCGCGCCGATAACCTTCAACCGTCAAGCCACCTATAGCATCCATGACCGCCAGCCAGGACATCCCGGTAAGCAGCGTGATGCCAACCAGGAATACCGCGAGCAACAGCAGCGAGCCGCCGACACTGCTCACCAGCTGCACCAGGCCCGACTCCACTGCCTTACCGAGGATGCCGCCCGAACCCTCCGGGAATCCCTGTCCGCCATCACCGAAGTGCAGGGCTGCCAAGCCGGTGCCGGCCGCCACCGTGAGCGCGAAGCCGATCCAGCGGAAGGTCGCCAACTGGACGCTGGAACCGGGGCCCCGCTGGCGTTCGCGATACAGCAGCCAGCCGCTCCAGGCGATGATCAGCGGCAACAGGTAGGCGAGAAAGCCGAACAGCGACAGCAACACGCTGGCGAACCAGGCACCCATGCGACCGCCGGCGTTGCCCGGTTCTTCGCGCGGACCGACGTAGGCCCAGCCCGGGTCGTCCGGCGCAAAGGTCAGCAGCGACAGCAGGAAATAGCCGCCGATGGCCAACAACAACAGGAATGCGGCTTCGCGCAGGCGTTTGCTCAGGGTCAGGTGCACGGCGGGGCTTGCTAGCGCTAATCCCTTTTAATTCAGTAGATTAAAAAGATTACTTAGGGTGACTTGGCATTATTTCACAGCAACGCCGGATGCACCACCTTGCCGCCGCAGACGTTGATGCCGCCAGCCAGTGCCGCGTCCTGCTCCCAGTGCGGAGCAGCCAGCCGGTGCACATAGGGTATCAGGGCGGCCGACAGGGCGTCGGACGCGGTGCGCGGTACCGCCCCCGGCATATTGGTGACGCCGAAGTGGATCACCCCTTCCTCGACATAGGTGGGAGCCGTGTAGTTGGTCGGCCGCGTGGTCTCGATGCAGCCGCCCTGGTCGACGGCGATGTCGATGATCACGCTGCCCGGCTGCATCCGGGCCACCAGTGCGCGGTCGACCAGCACCGGTGCCCGCGCGCCGGGCACCAGCACGGCGCCGATCAACAGGTCGGCGGCCTGCACCGCCGCCTCCAGCGCCTGGGGGTAAGGGTACAGGGCCGCCACGTTCGGACCCAGCTCGTGCATCTGCACGAGCTTGGCCGGGGCCTTGTCGAATACCGTCACCTGCGCCCCCAAGGCGGCCGCGACCCGCGCCGCGTTGCCGCCCGCCTGCCCCGCACCCAGGATCACGACCCGCCCCCGCGGCACCCCGGGCAAACCCCCGAGCAGAATCCCCTTGCCGCCGGCCGGCCGGTGCAGCAGGTGCGTCCCGATCTGCACCGCGATGCGCCCGGCGATGTCGCTCATCGGTGCGAGCAGCGGCAGGCCGCCACTTTCCGCGACCGTCTCGAAGGCGACGGCAGTCAGACCGATCCCACACAGGCGCTCGGTCAGGGCCGGCAGCGCCGCCAGATGCAGATAAGCGAACAACAGGTGGTGCGACCGCAGCAGATCCAGTTCCGGCTCCACCGGCTCCTTGACCTTGACGATCAGCTCTGCGGCACCATACAACGCGGTGGCGTCCGGCAGCACCTCCACCCCCACCGCGCAGTAGGCCGCATCCTCGTACCCGCTGGGCAGGCCGGCGCCCCGCTCGACCAGTACCTGGTGACCGGCGGCGACCAGCGCCCCGGCGGCCGCCGGGACCAGTCCCACCCTGCCCTCCAAGGGTTTGATTTCTCGCGGAATACCGATGCGCATAGCGCCTCCTTTACCGAATGCGGGGCATCCCCTAGTATGACCGCCCCAAGTTACGCCGCGGCGCCGCGGCAAACCACTGGCCGGATTGCACGGATTAGGCCGGCGCCGAAACAAACCGTTTCAGGAGACCAGCTTCATGAGCGAACCCAAGCACTGCCGCCTGCTGATCCTCGGTTCGGGTCCGGCCGGCTACACCGCCGCCGTCTATGCCGCCCGCGCCAACCTCAATCCCGTGCTGGTCACCGGCCTGGAACAGGGCGGCCAGCTCATGACGACCACCGACGTCGACAATTGGCCGGGCGACAACGAGGGGGTTCAGGGACCGGATCTGATGGAGCGCATGCGCAAACACGCCGAGCGCTTCGACACCGAAATGATCTTCGATCATATCCACACCGCGGACCTCTCCAGCCGCCCCTTCACCCTCAAGGGCGACGCCGGCATCTATACCTGCGATGCGTTGATCATCGCCACCGGGGCGTCCGCCCAGTACCTGGGCATACCATCGGAGGAGGCCTTCAGGGGCAAGGGCGTGTCCGCCTGCGCCACCTGCGACGGCTTCTTCTACCGCAAGCAGAAAGTGGCCGTGATCGGCGGCGGCAACACCGCGGTCGAGGAGGCCCTGTACCTGTCCAACATCGCCGCCGAGGTCACCCTGGTGCACCGCCGCGACGCGCTGCGCGCCGAGAAGATCCTGCAGCAGCAGCTGTTCGACAAGGCGGAACACGGCAATGTCACCATTGCCTGGAACCACGTGCTGGACGAGGTCTTGGGTGACCAGACCGGTGTCACCGGCATGCGCATAAAAAGCGTGCCAACCGGTGAAACCAAGGACATTGAACTGCAGGGCGTGTTCATCGCTATCGGCCACAAGCCCAACACCGACCTGTTCACGGGCCAACTGGATATGGCCAACGGTTACATCAGGGTGCTCGGCGGCAGCGCGGGCAACGCCACCGCCACGTCGATCGAAGGCGTGTTTGCCGCCGGCGACGTCATGGACCATGTCTATCGCCAGGCCGTGACCTCCGCCGGCACCGGCTGCATGGCCGCGCTGGACGCCGAGAAGTACCTCGACGCCCTGGCGGCACAGGGGCAGTAAGCGGAAGGCGTCGTCCCGGAATCCGGCACCCGGGGGTCCCGAACGCCACTCAGCTTTCCGCGTGCGCCGCGGCGACCAGGCGTTCGAGCACCCAGCCGTGCAACAACAGCTCCTGGAGCCGGTTGGGTGCGCGGAACTGCACCCCGCAGATGTAGCTGGGTCGCATCCCCTCTGGGTCCTCCCGCACCATCTGGTTGCGGACCTCGCCGAGCATTGCAAGGGTCTCCTCCCGGCCCGCCACCTGCAGCGAAAAGTCCAGATGCAAGGTGTCCCCCACCACGGCGATGGGGCTGGTCATGCTCAGCTTGGCACCGGTGGCGCTGAGATCCAGCATTGTGACCTCATGGCGATTCTCCGGCAGGTCGACATCATCGATGTTCCGCGCCAAGGCGAAGATCCCCGCGGCGGCCCGCCGGGCGCTGCGCACCATGATGCTCTCGACCCGGCGCGGGTATTCCAGATGCAGATGCGGGTAGGGCTTGAGATAGACCTGCAGTACCGAGGCCACGAAACCCATCACGCTGTTGCCGCGCAACATGCGCACATTGAACGGCTGGGACTCGCGCACCATTTGGAGCCGCCCCCCGATCGTCGGGCTGGTCACCAGCAGACTCGCGCCGGGCAGGTAACCGATCAGCCGCACATTGAACCGCGGCGCCCGCTCCAGCCCCGCGGCCTGCAGCTGCAGGGTACTGCCTACCGGGATACCAAGCACATCGTCGTTCATCTGCGACCGCGAGAATTCCCATTGTTCGCGACGGTTGACCCTGGGGCGGTGTCCGCCTAGCTTGACCCAACCATGACGGACGCGCACCCCGGCTCTGTTGGCACCAGCGGCATCCCTTACCGGGTGGCAAGCGATCTGTCGAGGGTAGCGACCGTCGAGTGGAATGCCTTAGTCGGCCCGCGCTATCCGTTTCTGCGCTACGAATTCCTGCGCGCGCTGGAAGTGCACGGCTGCCTCGGAGAGAGGTATGGCTGGCTGCCACAGCACCTGCTGCTGCACGATGCGGCCGGCCGTCTGCAGGCCGCCGCCCCGCTCTATCTCAAGTTCAACTCCTACGGCGAGTTTGTATTCGACGGGTCCTGGGCCGACGCCTACCGCCGCGCCGGGCTGGCGTACTATCCGAAGCTGGTCAGTGCCTCGCCCTACACGCCCGCCACCGGACCCAAACTGCTCAGCGCTGCCACGGCCCCGGCGGGCACGGCCGAGCAGTTGGTCGGGGCCGGGCTCGAACTGGCCGGTCGACTCGGCGTCTCCTCCCTGCACTGGCTGTTCACGCCGGACCAGGACACCGAGCGCCTGCAACGACTCGGCTTCCTGCGCCGCACCGGCTGCCAGTTCCACTGGCATAACCGCGACTATCGGGATTTCGATGCCTTTCTGGACACCTTCACCTCGGCCAAACGCAAGCAGTTGAGGCGCGAGCGCCGGCGGGTCACGGAGCAGGGCATCCGCTTACGGCGCCTGCACGGCGACGAGGCCAGCGAGGCCGACTGGGTGACCTTTCACCGCCTGTACCAGTCGACCTTCGACAAGCGCGGCGGCATTCCCACCCTGTCCCGGGATTTCTTCCAGGAGATTGCCGCCGCCATGCCGCAGCAGGTGCTGCTGGTCCTCGCCTACGACGGGCCGCGGATCGTCGCCGCGGCGTTCAATCTGGTGGGCAGCGACCGCCTGTACGGCCGGCACTGGGGCTGTTTTGCCGACTACCACAGCCTGCACTTCGAGGCCTGTTACTACCAGGGCCTGGAATACTGCATAGAACGCGGGCTGGCAGGTTTCGAGCCCGGAGCCCAGGGCGAGCACAAGGTGAGCCGCGGTTTTCTACCGACCCCGACTTGGTCGGCCCACTGGCTGGCAGACCCGGGCTTCAGCGCGGCGGTGCAGCGCTTCCTTACCCTGGAAACCGCCGGCATGGCAGATTACCTTGCACAAATGCGCAGTCACAGTCCTTATCGACAGGCCGCCGGGGACGCATGATCTACCTGCTGGACGGCGCCGACCCGCGCACCCCTTTCCCCGAGCCGGCCGGCGCCGAGCGCGAACCCAACGGCCTGCTTGCGATCGGCGGCGACCTCACACCCATGCGCCTGCTGAACGCCTACCGGCGGGGCATTTTTCCCTGGTTCGCTTCCGGTCAGCCGATCCTGTGGTGGTCACCCGATCCGCGCATGGTGCTCTACCCGGCAGACCTGCGGGTGTCGCGCAGCCTGCGCAAGACCCTGCGGCAGGGGCGCTACGCGGTTTCCATGGACCAGGCCTTCGGTCAGGTCATCAACGCCTGCGCGGCACCGCGCTGCAACGCGACCGGCACCTGGCTGGTACCGCAGATGATCGCGGCCTACGAACAGCTGCACCGCCTGGGTTTTGCACACTCGGTGGAGACCTGGCAGGACCAGCGGTTGGTGGGCGGCCTGTATGGGGTGGTGCTGGGCCGCGTCTTCTTCGGCGAATCCATGTTCAGCCACGCCGCGGATGCGTCCAAGGTCGCACTGGCGGTCCTGGTGGCGCGACTGCGCCGCCAGGGTTTCCGCCTGCTCGACTGCCAGGTCTACACCGCCCACCTCGACAGTCTGGGCGCGCGGACGGTGCCACGCGCCGAATTCCAAACCATGGTCGATAGCGAAGCCGCCGCAGCACCGGGGACACTCGGCTGGCCGCAACCCCCGCGGCAAACCTGCTGGCCCTTCGAACCGGAATGAATGGCTCAGCGGCCCGTCTGGACCTGTATCGCACGGCGCCGCACCCCTGCGCCTACCTCCCGGCGCGCACCGCTACCTCGCTGGTGGTCGACCCGAACGCCCGAATCACGCCGCCACTATACGAACAGTTCCTCGAACAGGGCTTCCGCCGCAGTGGTTCGCAGCTCTACCGTCCGTGGTGCGAGCGCTGCGCGGCCTGCGTGCCGGTGCGTCTCCCTGTAGCCGATTTCGTTCCCGCGCGGCGCCAGCGGCGCGCCTGGCGGCGCAATCAGGACCTCAGCCTGAAGCCCGTACCTGCCGGCTACAACGACGAACACTTCCGCCTCTACCAGGCGTACACGGCGGCCCGCCATGGCGACGGCGAGATGGCGCACGCCACCCCAGATGCCTACCTCGGCTTTCTGACCGCCGACTGGGCCGAAACCAGCTTTCTCGAATTGCGGCTGGCCGGACGGCTGGTCGCCGTTGCCGTGACCGACCTGCTGCCGGGCAGCCTGTCGGCGGTCTACACTTTTTTCGACCCCGGACTCGCGGCGCGCTCGCTGGGCGTGCACGCGGTGCTGCGGCAGCTGGCCTGGGCCCGCTCTCAGGGGCGCTCCTGGCTGTATCTCGGCTACTGGATCTCAGCCTGCCGCAAGATGGCCTACAAGGCAGACTATCGACCGCTGGAGACCCACACCGGGCAAGGCTGGCGGCGGTTTGGCGTCGGGGAGGAGCCGCCACGGTAGCGCGCCGCCGCCGCGGGCAGCCTGAGCGCCGAGGCGGGTCCGGGCTGCGCCATTGCTCAAGACAACAAGGCAAGGCCGCACCAGACCCCTGGCCCTTCGGCCCGTCGTTTTGAGCCCTCGGCCTTCATTAAGTACGCAAGCCCCAGATCGGGTGTTATACTTTGCCGCCGAATTTGGCCCGGCGATAGCCGTGCCGCACTCATCAACCAAGCAAGAGTCTTATGGCGAAAGAAGACGTAATTGAGATGGAAGGGACCATAGTGGAAACCCTTCCCAACACCATGTTCCGGGTTGAACTGGAGAACGGCCATGTCGTCACGGCCCACATCTCCGGCAAGATGCGCAAGCACTACATCCGCATCCTCACCGGGGACAAGGTCAAGGTGGAACTCACCCCCTACGACCTTACCAAGGGACGCATCGTCTACCGCGAACGCTGAACGCAGCAGCGGCGCGCTCAGTGCACAGCGCGGCCTTCCAGCGCAAAGTCCAGCTCACCACCCTCTACCGTCACCCGAACGTCGCCACCTTCGGCCAACTCGCCGAACAGTAGCGCCTCGGCCAGCGGCTTCTTGATCTTCTCCTGTATCAGTCTGGCCATCGGACGCGCACCCATCTTGGGGTCGTAACCGCGCTCCGCCAACCACAGGCGGGCTTCGGGCGAAATGGAGATGGTGACGTTTTTCTCGGCCAACTGCCCCTCCAGTTCGAACAGGAACTTGTCCACCACATAGGCGATGGTGTCGGCGGTCAGGCCCTGGAACTGGATGGTGGCGTCCAGTCGGTTGCGGAACTCCGGCGTAAACATCTTCTTGATGGCTTCCATCCCGTCGGTGGAATGATCCTGGCTGGTGAACCCGATCGATGGGCGACCCATTTCCATCGCCCCGGCATTGGTGGTCATCACCAGGATCACGTTGCGGAAGTCCGCCTTGCGTCCGTTGTTGTCGGTCAGGGTGCCGTGGTCCATCACCTGCAGCAACAGGTTGAACACGTCCGGGTGCGCCTTCTCGATCTCGTCCAGCAGCAGTACGCTGTGCGGGTGTCGGTTGATCTCCTCGGTCAGGAGTCCGCCCTGGTCGAAGCCGACATAGCCGGGCGGCGCACCGATCAGGCGCGACACCGTGTGCCGCTCCATGTATTCCGACATATCAAAGCGGATCAGTTCCAGATTGAGGATGCGCGCCAGCTGGCGGGTGACCTCGGTCTTGCCGACACCGGTGGGGCCGGCAAACAGGAACGAACCCACCGGCTTCTGCTCGTTGCCCAGGCCGGCCCGGTTCATGCGAATGGCGGCCGCCAGCGCCTCGATGGCCGGATCCTGGCCGAACACCACCATCTTGAGGTCGCGCGACAGGTTCTTCAGCGCTTCGGTGTCGGACACGGATACGCGCCGCGGCGGGATGCGGGCGATCTTGGCGACGATGTTCTCGATCTCCGCCACGCCAATGGTCTTCTTGCGCTTGGACACCGGCATCAGCTGCACCGCCGCCCCGGCCTCGTCGATCACGTCAATCGCCTTGTCCGGGAGGTGCCGGTCGTTGATGTACTTGTCCGACAGTTCCGCGGCGACCCGCAGAGCCTTGGCCGAGTACTTGACCCCGTGATGTTCCTCGAAGCGACTCTTCAGGCCCTTGAGGATCTCCACCGTCTCCTCCACGCTGGGTTCGTTCACGTCGATCTTCTGGAACCGCCGCGCCAGCGCCCGGTCTTTTTCGAAGATGCCGCGGAACTCCTGGTAGGTGGTGGAGCCGATGCAACGCAAATCGCCCGACGCCAGCACCGGCTTGATCAGGTTGGAGGCGTCCATCACGCCGCCCGACGCCGCGCCGGCCCCGATCACCGTGTGGATCTCGTCGATGAACAGGATCGCCTCAGGTTGCTTTTTCAGCTGCGCCAGGACCGCCTTGAGGCGTTTCTCGAAGTCGCCGCGGTACTTGGTCCCAGCCACCAGTCCGCCCAGATCCAAAGCGTAAATGACCGCGTTTTCCAGGATCTCCGGCACTTCATGGTCGACAATCTTCTTCGCCAGGCCTTCGGCGATGGCGGTCTTGCCGACCCCGGCCTCGCCCACCAGCAGCGGATTGTTTTTGCGCCGCCGGCAGAGGATCTGCACGGTCCGCTCCAACTCGTTCATCCGCCCGATCAGCGGGTCGATCTTGCCGGCACGCGCCTGGTCATTGAGATTGGTGGCATAGGTTTCCAGCGGCGTGGCGGCCTGGCCTTCTTCATTCGACAACTCTGCCGGCGAACTGCCGCCGCCGCTGGTAGGTCCCTCACCATCCATAGGCACCTTGGAAATGCCATGCGAGATGTAATTGACCACGTCCAGGCGCGAGATGTCCTGCTGGTCGAGGAAGTACACCGCCTGCGACTCCTGCTCGCTGAACAAGGCCACCAGCACGTTGGCGCCGGTGACTTCCTTCTTGCCGGAGGATTGGACGTGAAACACGGCCCGTTGCAGCACCCGCTGAAAGCCCAGCGTGGGCTGGGTCTCGCGCTCCTCGCCGTCGGCGATGCGTGGCGTGGTCTCCTCGATGAAGGTTCCAATGTCGCGCCGCAGCTTGTCCGTATCGGCGCCGCAGGCACGCAACACCTCGGCCGCGGCCGGGTTATCGAGCAACGCCAGTAGCAAGTGCTCGATGGTCATGAATTCGTGCCGCTTGCTCCGGGCTGTCTTGAACGCCTGGTTCAATGTCAGTTCGAGTTCTTTGCTCAGCATATACCGCCACTCCGCGCGCAAAACATCCGAAAGTCCGACCGCCAGCCCACACCCCGGTTCCGCCTCCGTTCAAGCTTCTTCCATCGTACACAGCAGCGGGTGCTGGTGAGACCTCGAGAAATCGTTGACCTGGGACACCTTGGTCTCGGCCACGTCCCTGGCGTATACGCCACACACGCCCACCCCGCGCGTGTGCACATGCAACATGACCTGGGTCGCCTTCTCGCGATTCATAGCGAAGAAGTATTCCAGGATCTGAACGACGAATTCCATGGGCGTATAGTCGTCATTCAGCAACATCACTTTGTAAAGCGGTGGCCGTTTCAGCTTGGGCCGTGCTTCTTGTACGGCAAGACTGCCGTCGTCCCCCGTCGCTTCTTTGTCACTCATGGCTGCACTTTAGTCTAGATCAGGCTCCCGGCGCCGAAAGGCGCGACGGCAATACCGGCCGGCCGCCGATACGTATTAGAAAATCAGAATGTTACTGCATATTTTTCAACAGCTTGGCGATTTGCCCCAAGCACCGAAGCGGCTATACTCGTTGGGCCGTGGGGCCCGGTCGCGGCCACCTCGCTGGTCGCAGGCCAGGCCCCCGCCACGCACCCGACAATAACAATCGAGAGCTTCACAGCCCACCAAGACAGAGCGGAGGTTTGTACATGGCTAGCGGTATCGTCAAGTGGTTCAACAACGCGAAGGGCTATGGTTTCGTCACGCCGGACGACGGCGAACAAGACATCTTCGTGCACTTTTCCGCCATTCACATGGACGGTTACAAGACACTCAAGGAAGGCCAGCGCGTCGAGTTCGAGGTCGAACAGGGCCCCAAGGGGCTGCACGCACACAATCTGCATTACGCCGCAGGCGCCTGAACCGACCCACCGGCAGTGGGTAAAGGCAGGCGCCTGCGGGCCGAACCGCGTTACAACAGCCTGCCGCAATGGCAGGCTTTTTTGCGTGTGCCGCGCGCGGCTGTTCACATGTGCGTGATCATGGCGTCGCCGAACGCCGAACAGCTCAGCAAGGTCGCACCCGCCATCAGGCGTTCGAAATCGTAAGTCACGGTCTTGGCCCCGATGGCGCCGTCCATGCCCTTGATGATCAGATCGGCGGCCTCGGTCCAGCCCATGTGGCGTAGCATCATCTCCGCCGACAGGATCAACGAGCCAGGGTTGACCTGATCCTTCCCGGCATACTTGGGCGCAGTGCCATGCGTCGCCTCGAACATGGCCACCGAGTCCGACAGGTTGGCCCCGGGCGCCATGCCGATGCCGCCGACCTGGGCCGCCAGGGCGTCGGAGATGTAGTCGCCGTTGAGGTTGAGGGTCGCGATGACCGAATAGTCCTTGGGCCGCAGCAGGATCTGCTGCAGGAAGGCGTCGGCGATCACGTCCTTGACGACGATCTCGCGCCCGGTCTTGGGGTTGGCGAAGCGGCACCAGGGCCCGCCGTCGATCGGCGTGGCGCCGAACTCGTCCCTGGCCAGGTCATAGCCCCACTGTTTGAAGGCCCCTTCCGTGAACTTCATGATGTTGCCCTTATGGACCAGGGTCACCGAGGCGCGGTCGTTGTCGATGGCGTAGGTGATGGCCTTGCGCACCAGGCGCTTGGTCCCCTCCTCGGAGACCGGCTTGACGCCG
>JBFZDU010000305.1:0-9643 GCA_041307205.1 Gammaproteobacteria bacterium
GCGCTGCAGGCGCTGCCCGTGCTCTGCCTCGCGGGCACGCGGCCGGTCGCCGTCTGGCCGCGGTTCGTCTGCACCGGCCCCGGACCTCATCGTTTGCCGGCTGTAAAGCTGTCCCAGGCCCAGACCCGTCGTCATTGCCATGTCCCTACCCCCTGCCGTCGGTCGAATGCATGCGTGATCGATGATTTCGGCGCGAACGCTAATTCCTTGAATGACAAGCAGAAAATAAGAGTGCGCTAATAAGCTGGGGCCGGCCTGGCAGATGCAGCGCCGAACTGCGGTACGATCCAAGCCATCCCCCGAACCCTGGCAGGCGCGTCAAGTCCCAAGATGAAGGTCGCAGTGTTTTCCGATGTGCAAGGCAACCTGCCGGCGATGACGACTGTGGTCGAGGACATTCGGCGCTGGGATCCGGAACTGGTGATCCTGAACGGCGACCTGGTGAATCGGGGCCCCTGCAGCCTGGACTGCCTGACCTGGTTTGACGACCTGCGTCGCACCCGGAATTGGCTCCCGGTGGGCGGCAACCACGAGGATTTCGTGCGCTACTGCCAGACCCACCCCCGGCCGCCCGGAGCGGCGGGCGAACTGCGGCGCTTTACTGACTGGACCGTGACCCAGCTGGGCGCGGCGGTCGACCTGCTGGCGGGCTGGCCAGACCACCTCACCTTCGCCGACCCGGCTGGGCACGCCTGGGTACATGTCACCCATGGCACCCTGCTGGGCAACCGCGACGGCGTGACCGCCGCGAAACCCGACGCCCACCTGCAGGACCGCCTGCCCGAGGGCCTGGCGCTGTTCATCACCGCCCACACCCACCAGGCGCTGGAGCGTTGGCTGGGCGGCCTGCCGATCCTCAATATCGGTTCGGTTGGCTCGCCATTCGACGGCGATGTGCGCGCCAGCTATGCACGCCTGGAGTACCGCGCGGGTCGCTGGCACTGGCAGATCCGCCGCCTGGCATACGACCGCACCGCCGCCGAGTGCGATTTTTTCGACAGCGGTTTCGTCGACCAGGGTGGGCCGCTGGCGCGCCTGATCTTCGAGGAATGGCGCCTGGCGACCATGCTGATGGCACATTGGAACCGGCGTTACCGGCAGGCCGTGCTGGCCGGACATATCGGCCTGGAAAAGGCGGTGGACGATTTCCTCACCGCGCTGCGGTGAGTCGGTCCCCGGTCACCACCTGGCAAGACCAGGGCTTATACTGCGCACTTCTTCCCCCGCAGGGTCGTTTGGGACCGGGCCAAGCCACATGCAATCTGTAGCCAATCGAACCGTCACGGTGCGCGAACTGGAACTGGAGGACCTGCCCGCCGTGTACGCTCTGGGCGAAGCCGTGTTCACGGCCGACAAATGGCCCAGCCTGTACCGCACCTGGGACGAATACGAGGCGGTGGGGCTGTTCCATTCGGACGGCGAGTTTTGCTTCGTCGCCGAGCACGATCAGCGAGTGGTGGGTTTTGCGCTCGGGTCGCTGATCGACAAACGCAAGAGCGCCTGGAGTTACGGCTACCTGACCTGGCTGGCCGTGGACCCAGAGCTGAAGCGCAGCGGCATCGCCACCCAGCTGATGGACGCGATCACCGAGGCCTTCATTCGCGCCGGGGCGCGCATGATGATCGTGGATACCGATGCCGACAACGAGACGGCGATCAGCTTCTTCCACCGTCACGACTTCCGCAACGAAGACCGCCACGTCTATTTGAGCAAGAACCTGACCAGCCATCCGGACTACCGGCGCCTGCGCCGCCAGAAGGCCTGATCCACCGGCGCGGAGCCTGCCCTCATGACCGACCAACTCCAGGGGATCCTGGCGCGCATCGACGCCAAGCGCGTCGTCGAGCTGCTGATCGAGGCGGTGGAGCAGTACAGCCCGTCCTATGCCGAAGAACCGGCCATGGAGATCTTCGCTTCGCGCCTGAGCGAATGCGGGGTGCGCTACATGCGCCAGCCCATCCCCGAGAGCGGCGGCCCGACCTCCGACCATCGCGCCAACCTGATCATCGAGCTGGGGCCGCAACCGGCGGCCCTGATGTGGGTCGGCCACGTCGATACCGTCCCCCTGATCGACGAAGAGGAACAACGCATCCACCGCGAAGGCGACATCCTGCACGGCTTGGGCACCGCGGACATGAAATCGGGCTGCGCCGCCATCGTCGAGGCCGTGGCGGCCGTGGTCGCATCGGGCCTGGCGCTCAAGCGCGGCCTGATCGTCGCCCTGGTGGTCGGCGAGGAAGAGTACGGCGACGGTTCGGAGGCCCTGCTGGAGTGGCGCACCGCACCGCTCACGGTAATCGGCGAACCGACCGGCCTGGTGCCCTGCATTGATCACTATGGCTATTACGAATGTCGCCTCACAGCCCGCGGCACGCGCGCCCACGCCGCCCTGCCGGAGATGGGCGCGAGCGCCATCCATGCCATGCTGGCCTGGATGCAGCAGATCCTCGAATCTGGCAGCGCGACCTATTTCGCGCAGGGCCTGACCATCAACCCGCGCGAGATCCGCGGCGGCGCCGGGCTGTTCATGGTCGCCGAGCAGTGCGAGGCCGCGATCGACATCCACGCCCCACCCGGCGTCGAAAGGGCGGCCATCGACCAGCTCATCGAGGCAGCGCGCTTGGTGGCACAGGCCACGCACCCGCGCTGCGAGCTGGCGTCCGAAAACCTGTACTGGGCCACCGGCTACGCCAACCTGCCCGAAGACCCGCTATTGCGGCCGCTGCACGCCGCCTTCGCCGCGACCGGGCAGACCTGGGAGCCCGCGGCGTTCCGCTCGCATTCCGACGGCAGTCTGTTCCACCAGAAGGGCTCAGTGCCGGTGATCTGCGGGCCGGGGCGCCTGGAGGTGGCACATACCCGGCACGAGCACGTCTCGCTGCAGGAAACCCAGCAGGCGGCACGGCTGTATGCCGCCATGATCTACGAGGCCTGCGTGCGCTGAGGCGGCGGCACCGCCCGCAGCGACAGCGTTGCGCGTCTTGCGCGGCACCATCGCAAGTCGGCGTGGCGGGGCCGGATGCGCTGCTTTAGACTAACCCGCCTACCCAGCCCCGCCGCCAGCGGCACCCGGTCCGTCGCCGGGACGGGCTGCCAAAGCACCGAAGGACAGCCGCACCATGGAACCCGATCACAGCTCGCCTTTGACCCCCGCCCAATCGATCGCCATGACTGTCGCCATGGTGCTCGCGCTGATCCTCGTCGGCTTCGGCATCTGGGCCCTGGGCGGCGCCATCTATGCCGCCTGGACCCTGTTCCGCGACCCGGACAGCATCGGTTATTTCGCCAAGTATTTCCTCGAAACCACGCACCTGGGCGCGGAACTGCAGATCGACGGCGTGGGGCTGTCCCACTATGTCTCCTGGGCCGCGGTGATCCTGCTATTGCTGGTGCTGGGCAAGCTGGGTGCCTGGGCAGTGAGTGCCGGGGCGCGCCTGATCTCGTTGCGCCCCCATAACCGAGACTGAAACCTGGCCGCTCACGGCCCTGCTCGGCGAGCCGTCGGCAGCTGCTAGAATCCGGCACCACCGGTGGCGCAAAGCGCCACCCGGACTAGTCAAAACGGTCGGCGGATCCCGGTCCGCCTGGAATTCAGAAGCAAGAACAATGCGCTATCTCCTCCGCTTGAATTGTCGGCGATCGCTGCCGTTGTTGGCCCTCGCCGGTCTCGCCCCCCTGGTGGCGGCCGGGTCCGCCTGGTCGCCGACCGGGATCAGCCTGGATCAACCCTATCGGGATTACGTCGGACCCGACAGCTGCGTCGAGTGCCACGCGGCACACGCCACCACCCAGCGACTTACCGCACACTTCCTGGCCTCGACAACAGCCAATGAGCGCACCGTCCTCGGCCCGTTCCAATCCGGGCGCAACCGCCTGGCGACCCTGGACCCGGCCAAAGAGCTGGTGATGGAGGTGCGCGACGGGGTCCTGCAGCAAAGCCTGGTGGTGCGCGCCGCCGACCGCGACGTGACGCTGCGGACCGGCGCATTCGCGCTGGTCTTGGGTTCGGTGAAGGGGCAGACCTATCTGTACTGGCGCCACGACGTGCTGTGCCAGCTGCCGGCGTCGTACACCACCGCTGCCGACGCCTGGGCCTACAGTCCCGGCTTTCCCGAAGGCGCGGCTTACTTCGACCGGGTCATCAAGCCGGAGTGCATGGAATGCCACGCCACTGTGTTCGAAGAGATCCTTCCCGACCGCGTGGTGAAGACAGACAAGGCCATCCTCGGCGTGACCTGCGAGGCCTGCCACGGACCCGCGGGGGCCCATGTGCGCCACCACCGCGCACATCGCGAGGACAACCAGGCGGCGCACCTGCCGCGCATCGCCAACCTGTCGCGCACGCAGCAGGTCGAGGCCTGCGGCTATTGCCATTCCGGGGTCAAGCCCGACTCGCGCCGGCGCCCAGCCTTCAGTTTCCGCCCCGGGGACCGGCTGGCGGATTTCTTCCAATTGCAACCGCAAGACGCCGACGCGACGCCCGAGGTGCACGGCAACCAGATGGGGCTGCTACAACAGAGCCGCTGCTACCAGGAGAGCGAACTCACCTGCACCACCTGCCACGATCCGCATCGCGACGGCCGCGGGGAACTGGAACAGCTCGCGGCGCGCTGTACCGGCTGCCACCAGGATCTCGACCGACACCCACCCGGCGGCCCCCAGACCGAGCCGCTGGCGGGCTGCATCGACTGCCACATGCCCCTGGTCAACTCCAAGCTCATCGACCTGAAACAAGGCGGGCAGCGCTACAATTTCGCGGTGCGCAATCACCGTATCGGGATCTACCGCCGCTGACCGCGCGCCACTGGCGCATTCGACCCCTCCGCCCAACCCAGAGCCATTGCACCATGCAGAGCATCGACAAGGTCAGGATCACCACCCTCGCCAACGTGTATTTTGACGGCAAGTGCGTCAGTCACAGCATTGAGGCCGCCGACGGCAGCCGCAAGTCGGTCGGCGTGATCCTGCCCAGCCACTTGACCTTCAGCACCGGCGTCCCCGAGCACATGGAACTGGTGGCCGGCAAATGCCGCGTGCGCCTGGCCGGCGCAACGGACTGGGCCGAATACACGGGCGGCGACGCCTTCTTCGTCCCGGGCGACAGCAGTTTCGACATCGAGGTGATCGATACGCTGCACTACGTCTGTCATTTCGGCTGAGGCGACCGGGCGCTATGGCTGGACGGGGCCAACCGGCCCCGTCGCCTGCGCCAGACGCGGCAACAGCACGTCCACCTCGGCCGCAGCCACGGGTTGGACCAGCACCGCATGCAGCGGGAAGCGCTCCGCCAGCCGGTCGGCGTACTGCCGCTGTTCCTTGTCCACCATCACGATCACCCGGGCGGCCGGGGCGTATTTCTGCAGGCCGGCCAGGAAAACGTCCAGATTGCCGAGATTGGCGCCGGCGTAGTTGTTGCCGTAACCGTAGAAGAACTCGGCCACGACGTAGTCGGGTCGCTGCCGTTTGAGCGCCTGGACCGCCTTGCGAATCGACGGCAGGCGCAGTTCCCGGATCTGCCGGCGCCGGTACAGCTCGGAGAGATTGGGATGGCCGGGCGATTCGATGATGGAAAACAGCAGGGTTTCAGTCACGGCTGCGCCGACCTTCCTGTGGCGGTACAGCGCGCACCCTAGCCGCTGCCCGGTGGCATTTCAACCACCGGGACGACCAAGACCCGCCCCGCAATGTGCCCAGCCAGTCACAAGGGTGTCGCAAGATTTTGGTGGCTTATTATCGTCCGCACTGCTAGTTTCTTTAATCGAAGCCGCACAAGAGCGGCTCGCGAGCCCTACCTGCGATGCCGGGTAGATCAATTGAGATTCCTTCGATATAGGAAAATCCATATGAAGAAAACCATGATGGTGGCCGGCGCTGCCGCCCTGCTTGCAGTTTCTGCCTCTGCTTCCGCCTGGTGGGGCGGCGGTCCCTGGAGCGGCTGGGGCGACGGCCTGGGCGACGGCTTCGGCGACTTCAACATGAACATGAGTGGCAGCGGTCGCGGCTACGGCTCGGGCCGCGGCTATGGCTACGGCTACCCCTACTATGGCGGCTACGGCGGCCCTTACGGCTACGGTGGCCCTTACGGTGGCGGCCCGTGGGGCGGTGCTCCCTGGGGCGGTTATGGCGCACCCTATGGTGCCCCTTACGGCGCCCCGGTAGCTCCGGCAGCCCCGGCGACCAAGTAAGTTCAGAAAAACCTGTTGCCCGGTCCGGCTCAGCCGGGCTGGGTAAGGTGCAAGGACGCACCGATGAGCGGGCTTCGGCCCGCTTTATTTTTGTCGCTTTGTTGCCCCTCAGGCTTTCCTGGCCCGGGCCGCGAGCTGTTCGAGATCCTGCGCTTCGAACTCCATCCCGAAGGCCTCGCCGGGGTTCAGCGTGATACCGAACCCCACGCCCAATTTCTCCAGGATCCAGGTGAACTCGGTCACCAGCCCGCCGCCGTAGCCCGGAAAATTGCTGACGAAACGCTTGGCGCGTTCGGGACTGGTAAACAGCACCAGCACCTCGCGACCCTCCTCGTCCTGCAGCTTGAGCGGTTGCGCCACTGTATTCACCTGCAGGCCGCCGATCTGGTGCTTTTCGTAGACCGGCATGAACACCTCCGAGCCGAGCAGCATCTCGATGAAGGATTCCGGGGGAATCTCGCCTTCCTGGGCGGCGATCAGCTGGCGTTCGAGGTCGTTTTGCGGTGTGAATTCGTCTGACATTGAGCGGTACCGAGTGAGGCTGGCCGGCGACGGCCGTGAGTTCGAACCGCAGTCTGCGCGGTCACTGCCGGCCCCGTCAATTCATGAACCAACCCTGAGTATCCGGTTATTGCCATTTGACCCAGGTCGCCGAGCCGTTCAACCTACGCGGCGGCAGGCAGGCCGGCCGGCCCCACTGCACGCACCCCCTGTCAGGATCTATCATCAACACCCATGTCTGAACATCTCTCGCTCTCCCGCGCCGCCCGACTCGCCGGCGTTTCCCGTGGCGACCTGCAAACGCGCCTGCGCCAACTCGACATCGAAACCTTCGAGGGCAGCATCCAGGTAGCCGACCTGGTGCGCGCCTACCCGGACATCGACGTCGATCGCGACCCGGTGCTGGAACGGGTTGCGCTGATCCGTGAAGAGGCCTTCGCCCACCGTGGCCGCAAGGACAGCGCGTTGCCCGAGGCCGCGGTGCTGATGTCCCGGCTGCACGATTTCCAGACCCTGCTCACCAAGACCAAGGCCGCGCTGAACATGGCCGAACAACTGGTGCGCGATCTGGACGCCGCGCTGCACGATGCGCTGCAAGGCCACGACGCCCAGCTGCGCGATGCCGTCATCGAGTTGCGCCGTCGCCTCGACAAGGCGCTGCACAGCCACATCCGTACCAACGATCGTGAAGCGGCTCTGTTCGCCAAGGACGCGTTGCTGAGCCTGATCAGCGCCACGGTGAAAATACTGCCCAGCGGCCATGAGTATTTCGTCACGGGCCAGGATTCCGTCCTCGAGGCGGCGCTAAAGGCAGGCCTGCATCTGAACTACGGTTGCGCCAGCGGGAATTGCGGCGAATGCCGGGTGAAGGTCTTGGCGGGCGAGGTCCGGCGGATTCGCGACTATGACTATGTGCTGAGCGCCACTGAGCAGGATCAGGGCTATGTCCTGGCCTGCTCGCACACCGCGGTCACCGATTTGCTGATCGAGGCCAACGAGGCGCATCTGCCCTCCGACCTGCCGCAACAGAAGGTGCGCGCGATCGTACGCAAGCAGCTGCCGCTGGCCCCCGACCTCACCCTGTTACAAGTGCAGACCCCGCGTACGCATACCCTGCGCTTCATGGCTGGACAACGCGTGTCCGTCAGCACCGACGACGGTCTGAGCGTCGAACTGCCGGTCGCCAGCTGCCCCTGCGATGCGCGCAACCTGCAGTTCCTGCTGCGTGCCGGCGAACAGGACCCGATCCGCGCCCGGCTCGCCACCCGGGACAACCCAACGTTGCTGGTCAGGGGGCCTTTCGGTGCGTTCCTGCTGCAAGAGGAGTCGACTGCGCCGGCAGTCTTTGTATCCGTCGGCGACGGTATCGCCCCGATCAAGAGTCTGGTGGAACACGCCATCGCCATCGACAACGCGGTGACCCTGCACCTGTTCCGAATCGACGACATTCCGCCGGGCGGTTATATCGGCAAGTTGTGCCGGGCCTGGAACGACGCGCTCGACAACCTGACTTATTACCGCCTGGCGGCCGACCTGGCCCCGGCAGCGACCTTGGCAGAGCTATTGCAGCGCTTCCCGCGCCTGGCGGGGTGCCAGGTGTACGTGGCGGCGCCAGACGCCTGGCTGACGGCTTTTCGCGCCGCCCTGGCCACAACCGATATTGCCGCCGAGGGCCTGCATTTCGACGCCATAGATCTAGACTGCAACGCTCAGCCCTGATAGCAGCCAGCCGCCCCCGCAGCGGCAACAGCACTCATTCCCTGCTGGCGCTTACGGGCACACCCAAGCCACGCGCGGCCGCCATGGCCAGCCGGGTCAGGTCCCAATGACACTGCTTTTCGATGGCGGCGAACAGTGCGGCATCGGTGGCGTGCAACATGATCAAGGTCGGGTCGGTGTCGCCCCGCTTCGGGCGTTGATCCCAAAGGTGACGCGGGGAGATACGGCAGGGCTTGGCATACTTCGCCGGGTAGTGGACTTCCGCATATTTGGTCTGTCCCCAAACGCTGGCGCGGCGCGGCGCCTCGCCGCGCTGCTCCACGGTGATCAGCATGTAGTCACCCTGATAGTGCACCCCCGGGTTGCGCCGTTGATAGCGGTCACGATGGAAATCGATGGGATCTTCGCGCAAGACCCCGCCGACGATCTCCTTGGTCCGCACATCGAACAGCACGGGCTCGCCGGTGGGGAGGGTCACCGTCAGGGTCTTGCCGCCATCACCGCGTTCTACGGCCGGCAACTGCAAGCGCGGAAAGAAGTGCAGCTCGCGGTACATGTTGTCGTGGCTGAATCGCCCCGAGATATCGACGTCGTCGTTGATCGCGACGTGGATGTTCTCGCGAGCGCGATCCGGAAACTGGAAGGTGTAGATCCGCATCGCACCGGTCTTCTGCAAGCCCTTGGGATTCACCCGGCTCGAACCGCGATTGGTCAGCGTAAAGCCGACGATCGACTTGAGATCCGACGGCTGGTAGGAGAGGTAGCGGAAACCCGGCGTCCCGGGCACCACGTCGATGTCGCGCACGTAACGATATGGCTCACGGATCAGGTCACGCGCCGGCGGGACCTTGGCCGCGAGCGCCGCCCAGGGATCCCAGCGCGGCGGCGCTTCGAACGGCGGCGGGGGCGGTTCGGGGTCTCGGCGCGTCGTATCCGTCACCGGTGCGCAGGCGGCGATCAGGCACACCCCAAGGCAGATGGCGAAGACTCTCATCCCAGGTCACTCCAACGCATCAACTAAACCAGTTTTTCAGCGGTCGAAATGATAAACCACAACGCCCCCGCGACCACCACGAATGCATGCGCCGCTTCGATCAGCCGGAGCCTCCGGGGGCTCCGGCCGCCCAGGCAACACCCGCAACCACCAAGCCATGGACGCAGAACCGCTGGCCCAAGGACGCCAGCGGGTCAGATCCACCCGGGCCAGCGGGGGCCCTCTGAGCGTCAGTCCTTCTCCA
>JBFZDU010000306.1:0-5948 GCA_041307205.1 Gammaproteobacteria bacterium
ATCCGATCTGCCCTCTGTCTGCTCAGTCGCCGCTATTCTGCCCGAATCGGCGTATTTTTCGAGGTGCCCTTATCCCTGTGTATCAAACCCTAACGCCCGCTATTAGCTCGACCTGGGGGTATTTTCGGGGGTACTTTCGAGCCCGCAATCGAAATACCCCCATGCGCCGGACGCTACGAGGTAGATGACGACTGCCGGTAGCGGCGCAGGGTATTACGGCCGCCGCAAACTCAAGGAAGCAGCCTGGCCGGTCTATGGCGATTCGTTGATCGCGGTACATGTGCTGACCGCCGACGTGACGCTTGTCGACGTTCTGAGTTGTGCTGACCGTTTTCACAAAACACGTCGTGCATCCTTGAGCAACAGAAGCAGCTGCCCCTCACGCAGCGGCGACGATACGAAACCGAAACGGCGGTAGAACGCATCCGCGTCCGCACCGATCGGGTGCGTTAACATTGCGCGAATTCCGGCTTGCTCGGCAATCAATAGCGTGCGCCGAATCGCATCCTGCAGCATGCCGATGCCAATGCCAATGCCTTGACCTTGATAGGCGCGATCAACCGCGAGGCGGGCCAGCAGCACCACTGGGATTGGATATTGGCCCATGCCTTTGCGAATGCGTTCCGGGGCTTCAACGCTGTCAACTTGTCCCACCGCGAGACTGAAGTACCCAGCGACCCGACGACCGTCGGCGACGACAAAGGTCTTGGCCGAACCGCTGGCCTGTGCCTGCCGCGCATGGCGGACCAGCCAGTCATCAAGACTGGCCTTGCCACAGTCGAAGTCATCGAGAAGATGATCTGCCGCCAGGGGAACTGGTGCGGCAAGATTCAGGTCTTGGGCCACGGCGTGCGATGGGCAAACAAATCGGCCAAGCCGGCATTGTCGCGCTCCGGCTGCTCCAGCAGGTCAAGCAGCGCCTGGTATTGGCTACCCGAGACCATGAACAGCCGCTGATCGAGCAGCGTCTGCTCGGCAGCCTGGCAGGCTGCATCCAGAACGAAATCGGTCAGTGATTTGTGCGCCACCTCGGCTGCTCGGCGCAGCACAGCCTCCTGCTCCGGGGTAGCCCGCAGACCTAGACGCGATGAGCGTGAACTTGAAGAATTGGCAGAGCCCATGACGATCTAACCATTGAGCCAACAAT
The DNA here is from genome assembly GCA_041307205.1 of Gammaproteobacteria bacterium. Taxonomy (GTDB): domain Bacteria; phylum Pseudomonadota; class Gammaproteobacteria; order Chromatiales; family Chromatiaceae; genus JARRQB01. The sequence goes on from JBFZDU010000306.1 coordinate 1,148, forward strand.
TGGCTTCATGTTAGTACATTTGACTAACGCTGTCTTTCCACGAAACACGGGGTGGAGGATTTGGTCAGCTAGGAACATTTCGATCTACGGCACCGGCCGCGTATCAACGCCTCCTCGGCAGTCGGAGGAGAGGGCTGCCACTGTTACCCAAGGACAAGGAGACGGTGCCGGCATCTGCCGGCGTAGCCAGTCCTCTTCTGGCAGTCGGACCTGCGGGAGGAGCAAAAAAACGGCCTGATTTCAGGAGCTTAATCAACCGAATCGATTTGGGGGTATCTGCGGGGGCATAATCGGCATTTCGCATTTTAAGCTATTAATTTATAAGGCAATGTGATTGTCGCCGCCTCCACCAATTCTTAGCATGTAACCAATTGATTAAAAAATAGAATTCTGAGTTCAATTTCTGCTCCGCCGAAGATTCAGCCTGATTCATCAACGTTTTCGTAGGGTTTCACGTCCGGGGCGAGCGAATTCCTTTTACCTGCACGCCTCGGCTCCTACCTTCCCCTATCAACTCAGTCTGGGGGTTTTTTTGCGGTACTTTCACGACCTCATCAAAAATACCCCCATCCGATACTGGAAGCCGGCTGGCGATCGCCCGCCGACCAGAGTGCAGCGGCGAGTTTTGTTGTCTTGTGTCGGTAGTTATTGACTATTACCGGCATTTCACAACACCATGGACACATGGCCACTTCGCATCAAGACATCCTGGATCTCGCCGCAGAGCGCGGACTCATTCGACCGCGCGATCTGACTGAGCGCGGGCTACCCACTGTTGCTCTCACGCGGCTGGTGCGACAAGGACGGCTCCAGCGCGTCGCACGTGGCCTTTACGCACTTCCGGATCGACCGGTCTCGGAACACAACGCCCTGGCCGAGGTGGCGCGAAAACACCCGCAAGCCATCGTCTGCCTGCTGTCGGCGCTGCGCTTGCACGACCTCACGACACAGTCGCCGTTCGAGGTCTGGCTGGCGATCCCCAACAAGGCCCGAGCGCCGAAGATGGACTACCCTCCGCTGCGTATCGTGCGCTTTTCCGGAGCCGCACTGACGCGCGGCGTCGAGGACCACGTCATCGATGGCGTGCCGGTGCGCGTGACCGGTGTCGCTCGCACAGTGGCTGACTGCTTCAAGTTCCGTAACAAGATCGGCCTCGATGTCGCACTTGAGTCGCTTCAGGAGGCCTGGCGTGCCAAGCGCGCCAGCATGGACGAGCTCTGGCGCTACGCCACGCTCTGCCGGGTGGCAAACGTGATGCGCCCTTACATGGAAAGCCTGTCATGACAAAACATCAGGATGAATGTTTTGCACGGCGAAGCTGCCCGAAGGGTGGCGCACACGGATGTGCGCAATGAACGGACGAAACCTGGCGGCTTCCGTGCGGGCCCGCCTCCTCAACCGCGCGCGCGAGACCCGGCAGGACTTCAATCTCATCCTGACCCGCTATGCCCTCGAACGCCTACTGTACCGGCTCAGCATCTCCCCCCACGCCGATCAGTTTCTGCTCAAAGGAGCACTGCTGTTCGACCTGTGGTTCGACGTTCCGCATCGACCGACGCGTGACGCCGATTTTCTGGGTCTTGGCTCGGCCGAGTTGCCGCACCTCGAAACGATCTTCAGGAATATCTGCAGGGTGGACACCGAGGACGGGGTGACGTTTCGACCAGACACCGTCCAGGCAGCAGAGATTCGCAAGGAGGCCAACTACGCCGGCGTCCGTGTCACCTTGCTCGGCCTGATCGATCATGCGCGTTGCCCGGTCCAGATCGACATCGGTTTCGGCGATGCCGTCACGCCCGGGCCGGAGGAGGTCTTGTACCCCGTGATGCTCCCGGATCTACAGGCGCCGAAGCTGCAAGTCTATCCGCGCTATACGGTTGTGGCGGAAAAGCTCGAGGCAATCGCCGCGCTAGGTATCGCCAACAGCCGAATGAAAGACTTTTTCGATCTCTGGGTACTGTCGCGCTACACGGAGTTCGACGGTGACACCCTGCGACGTGCGATCCGGGCGACCTTCGTTCGCCGCAAGACGACGTTGCCCGCGGACATCCCTTTCGGCCTGACCGACGACTTCGCACGAGACACGCACAAGCAGACGCAGTGGCAGGCATTTCTGGGAAAGAACCGGCTCGAAGCGCTGGAACTTGAGGTGATCGTGGCAGCGCTTCGGGATCTTCTGCTACCGCCCGTCGCCGCAGCGAACGCTGACATCTACTTCCCTAAACTCTGGCCGGCTGGTGGCCCCTGGGCTCCAGCGACGGGCTGAAAAAGGGAACTGGTGCGTATTCCGGCGAAACTGGTCAGTCGTTCCGGGGCAAACTGGACACGCGTTCCGGAGCAAAGCGGTCAGTTGTCGGAGCGAAGCGACGCGGGTGTTGGATTATGAGTCCGAGTGATCAGTTTGGGTCAACCTGACGCTGGGTTTTGCGCAATGATTCTCCCTTGAGGTTGAGCTTGTAGGCGTTGTGCACGAGCCGGTCGAGGATGGCGTCGGCGAGCGTCGGATCGGCGAGCAGTTCGTGCCAGTGATCGACCGGGAACTGGCTGGTGACCAGGGTGGAGCGCGCGTTGTAACGGTCGTCGAGGATCTCGAGCAGGTCGCGGCGGTGTTCGTCGTCGAGCTTCGCGGTACCGAGATCGTCGAGCACCAACAGGTCGGTGCGGGCGAGTTCGCGGACCAGCTTGGGGTAGCGGCCGTCGCCCTTGGCGAGAGCCAGTTCGCGCAGCAGGCGCGGCAGTCGCGCATACAGGACGGTAAAGCCGTCGCGGCAGGCCTTCTGGGCCAGGGCGCAGGCGAGCCAGCTCTTGCCGATCCCGGTCGGTCCGGTGATCAGGCAGTTGAGGTGCTCGCGTAGCCAGTTACCGGTGGCGAGTTTTGCGAGCAGCGCCTTGTCGAGTCCGCGCGGGTGGCGCAAGTCGATGTCCTCGACGCAGGCGTTGTGCCGCAGCTTGGCCCGCCGCAGGCGGGTGGTCAGCCGGCGGTTGTCGCGTTCGAGCAGTTCGCGATCGACCATCAGGGCGAGGCGCTCGTCGGCGGACAGGGTCTCGGTGTCGGGGCCGTTGAGGTGCTCTGCGAAGGCCCGGGCCATGCCGTTGAGGCGCAGGGCGTGGAGTTTGTCGAGGGTCGGATGGTTGAGCATGGGTGTCTCCTTGGCGGTTAGTGGTAATAGCCGGGGCCACGGATGTTGTGGTGGGCGATCGGCTCGGGGGTTTGCGATTCGTCGATGCGCGGCAGCGGTTGCTGATCGAGGTTGCGCTCGAGGATGGATTGCACGCTCTTGAAGCGGGTGCTCCCCAGCGCCAGGGCGCGGCGGCAGGCGGCCTCCAGCCGTGCATCACCATAGGTCTTGCCCAGGCGCATGATCCCCAGGCAACTGCGGTAGCCCTGCTGGGGATGGGCCCGGGCGGCGAGGATGGTGGCGACCAGCTGGGCGGTGGCTGGCCCGCTGTGTTCGGCCCAGTGCACCAGCCGTTGCGGGGTCCAGCCAGCGTACTCGCGGTGGGCGCGGGGCATGTGTTCGGGCACGGTCGTATGGCGCCCCTTGTGGTCGGAGCGCCGGTGGCTGGCGATCCGCTTGCCGTGGTGCAGCAGCTCGACGGTGTGGGCGCTGAGCCGTGCCTCCAGTTCCTGCTTCACCAGTTGGTAGGGCACCGAGTAATAGTGGCCGTCGACCTCGACGTGGTAGTCGATGTGCACGCGCACCCGCTTCCACTGCGCGTAGAGGTAGCGGGTGGCCGGCAGGGCGCACATGGCGGGGCGGTCGAGTTGCTCGAACAGGGTCTGGCGGCACCCGGGGAGCTTCTTGAACGGTTTGCGGTTCAGTGCCTCGAGCAGCGCTGCGATCGTCGCGTTCAGGTCGACCAGGGAGAAGAAGGTGTGATGGCGCAGGCGGGCCAGGATCCAGCGCTCGACCAATAAAACGCTCTGCTCGACTTTGGCCTTGTCGCGGGGGCGACGTACCCGGGCGGGGAGAATGGCCGTGCCGTAGTGGGTGGCCAGCTCCTCGTACGTGGCATTGGCCTGGGGCTCATACCAGCAAGGGCGGGCGACAGCACTCTTCAGATTGTCAGGCACCAGCAGCGCCGGTACCGCACCCAGGTACTCGAAGGTACGGATGTGCGAGGCGCACCAGTCGGCCAGCCCCTGGGTCCAGGTCGCCTCGGCATAGGTGTAGTTGCTCGCACCCAGGGTGGCGACAAAGATCTGCGCCTGGCGCACCTCGCCGGTCTCCCGGTCGATCACCGGCGCCGTCTGGCCGGCGTAGTCCACGAACAGCTTCTCGCCGGCGCGGTGATACTGGCGCATCACCAGGTCCAACTTGCCGGCCCAGCTGCGGTAGCGATCACAGAACTGGCTGTACTGTAGTCCCTCGGGGTCCCGCGCCTTGTACTCCTCCCACAGCAGCATCAAGGTGACGCCCTTGTGCTTGAGTTCGCGGTGGACGGCGCTCCAGTCTGGCAGCGGCCGCGGGTCAGTCGCGGCCGGCGGTACGGCGGGAAACAGCAGCGCTTCCAGCTGCGCGTCGTCGAGCGTCAACGGCAGCGGCCAGCCCAGCCCCGCAGCGGCCGCCCGGCGCAGGTACTCCCCCACCGTGGTGGGCGACATCGACAGGCTCCGGGCGATCTGCCGCCGCCCCAACTCGGCCTCGATGGCCAGTCTTAGTACTTGGCGAATCTTGCGCATGGATTTTCTCTGGTTGGCCACGACCCCTCCGGCAAAACGCCAAAGGATGCCATGGGCAGCTTCGCGAAAATCCCGCGTCGTCCTTCTTCGCTCCGAGCATTCCGGCTAGCACTGGAA
>JBFZDU010000307.1:0-4298 GCA_041307205.1 Gammaproteobacteria bacterium
GCGCTGAAGCCGGCCGCGACCTGGGCCAGCTTGATCACCTGCTCCTGGAACCAGGGCACGCCGAGGGTCCGCTCCAGCACCTCGCGCACCGCCGCGGACGGATAGCTCACCGGCTCCAGGCCCTGCCGCCGGCGCAGGTCGGGATGCACCATGTCGCCCTGGATGGGACCGGGGCGCACGATCGCCACCTCGACCACCAGGTCGTAGAAGCGCTCGGGCTTGAGCCGCGGCAGCATGGACATCTGCGCCCGCGACTCGATCTGGAACACGCCGATGGTATCGGCGCGCCGGATCATGGCGTAGACGGCGGGGTCCTCGGCCGGGACTTCGTCCAGGGTCGAGGGCCCAGGTGCGTTGATCAGCGCGAACGCCCGCCGCATGGCCGACAACATGCCCAACCCCAGGATATCCACCTTCAGCAGGCCCAGGGCTTCGAGGTCGTCCTTCTCCCACTGGATCACGCTGCGCCCGGGCATGGCGGCGTTCTCGATCGGCACCAGTTGGTGCAGCGGGCCGCGCGTGATCACGAAACCGCCGACGTGCTGCGAGAGGTGGCGCGGGAAGCCGAGCAGCTGGTTGGCCAGGTACAGCACGCGGCGGAGCACCGGGTTGGCGGGATCGAATCCCGCCTCGCGCAGCCAGTCCGGTTCGATCTCACCGCCCGCGCCGCCCCAATGTCGCCAGCCGGAAACGGCGCTCACCAGCTGCTCGATCTGACCGGGCTCCAGGCCGAGCGCCTTGGCGGTGTCGCGCAGCGCGCTCTTGGGGCGATAGGTGATCACGGTGGCGGCGAGCGCGGCGCGGTCGCGGCCGTATTTGCGGTAGATGTACTGGATCACCTCCTCGCGCCGCTCGTGCTCGAAATCCACGTCGATGTCGGGCGGCTCGCCGCGCTCGCGCGAGATGAAGCGTTCGAACAGCAGGTTCATGCGCGCCGGGTCCACCGCGGTGATGCCCAGGCAGTAGCACACCGCCGAGTTGGCCGCCGACCCGCGGCCCTGGCACAGGATGCCCTGCGCGCGGGCGTAGCGCACGATGTCCCAGACGGTGAGGAAGTAGGCCTCGTAGCCGAGTTCGGCGATCAGCGCCAGCTCGTGTTCGAGCTGCGCCTGCACCCGCGCCGGGCAACCCCCGGGCCAGCGGTGCTGCATGCCCTCCACGGTCAGGCGGCGCAGGAAGGCGCGCGGCGTCAGCCCGGGGGGCGTGACATCGTCCGGATACTGGTAACGAATCTCGTCCAGTGCGAAGCGACAGCGCGCCGCGACGACCAGGGTCTCGGCCAACCAGGCCGGCGGATACAGGCTGGCCAGGTCGTCGCGGTCGCGCAGGTGGCGCTCGCCGTTCCCGGCCAGCGCCAGGCCCAACTCGGCGACCGGCGTCTTCAGGCGGATCGCGGTGAGCAGGTCCAGCAGCGGCCGCCGGCCCCGCCTGTGCATGTGCACGTCGCCCGCCGCCACCAGCGGCAGGCCATGCCGGGCGGCGCCCTCGGGCAGCAGCGCCAGCCGCCGCGCATCCCGGCCGTCGCGCAGCAACTCCACCGCCAGCCAGCCGCGGCCGGCGAAAGTGGCCGCGAACCAGCCCAGCTGGTCATCTGCCAGCAGCGCCGGATCGGACGGTGGGAGCAGCAGCGCCAGGCAACCCGGCAGGCCGTCGGCCAGGTCGGCGCGGCCGAGCTGGTACTCCCCCTTTGCCGAACGGCGCCGCCCGGCGGTGATCAGGGTGCACAGCCGGCCATAGCCGGCGCGGTCACCGGCCAGCAGTACCAGCCTGGGGCCGTCGACCAGCCGGACCTCGCTGCCGATGAGCAGTGCCAGGCCGGCCTGCCTGGCCGCCACGTGCGCCCGCACCACGCCCGCGACGCTGCACTCGTCGGTCAGGGCCAGCGCGGCGTAACCCAGGGCCTGGGCGCGCGCCACCAACTCTTCGGGGTGCGCGGCCCCGCGCAGAAAGCTGTAGTTGGTCAGGCAATGCAGCTCGGCGTAGTCGGCAGACATGGTGCTGGCTTGGTTCTCTACAGAACGGATAGAGAACATGATAGCGGCCCCGGTCGCTGGCCGCAGCCCCGCAAGCCAGCAGCTCCCCGGCCGCTACAGGAGAAGAACATCGCCTCCGGCTGGACATAAAAATGAACGACAACTCAACCACCTACTGCTTCGAAAGGCTGCACGTCGAGGTCGCCCGCCATGCCACCGACGACTTCAATCCCTTCCACGACCCGCGCCGCTGGCAACAGATCGCGGGCAACCCCTTCGGGACCACCATCGTCCTGGGCTTCCAACTCGCATTCCTGGTCAGCGACCTGGTCCGGCGGCGGCAGCGCGACGCCGCCACCACCCAAGGGATCGCCGACCACGGGCTGCATTTCTGCAACTACGAGTTCCTGTTCGCCAATGCCCTGCGGCCGGGCGAGCCCTTCCGGGTGGAGGTGAAACCGACCCTGGACGGGACGGCGCGCGGCGGCGGCCTGTCGAACCGCATCCTGGTGCGCACCGCCCAGGGCCGCCCGGTGCTGACCGGCACCCAGAGCGAAACCGCCACGCCGCGCTTTCTCGCCGATACCAAGCTGACCGGCCTGCCCTTGCTAGACCGCCTGCCCGATCGCATCCCGGTGCCGGGCAGTCCCTACTTCCTCAAGCGCAAGTTCATGACCACCAGCAACGGCAAGAACTTCGCACTGGCGAGTCTCGCCGACCCGCAGGACTACTTCGACGAACTGAGCGAGCAGGTGCAGTTCCCGCCCCTGTTCACGGCGGCGCTGCTGTCCAGCGCCCTGCTGGAAAGGTCCTGGCGCGAGCACTATGACTTCATCGCCGACCCGGTCGTCTACACCCGTCACCAGATCACGATCGATCGCCGGCTGCAGCGCCAGTTGCGCAGCAACGACCGCCTGCACTTCCTGGTGGAAGGTCCGCTGGCCGTGCCGCCCACGGGGGGCCTGGGCGGCACCGGGGTGCAGCAGCACCTGCACCGCTGCTTCGGCCTGGTCCAGGGCACGCAGCTGCTGCTGCGCGCCAATCTCTACACCGCCCCCCTGCACGCCATGCGGCACGGCGCCTGACTCAACCGCGGCCGACTGCGCGGTCGACGGGCGCACAGATACAAATAGGAATGATTCGTATTGACATCTTAAGCCGCACCGCTAGAATCTCATCCAACCGCCAGATGCGGCCCTGATTCATCCGACCCGGGAGAACGACCTTGCTGGCAACTGCACGCCCGAACCCTGCCCATGAACCGTGCGCAACGGGCGGCACCGCCGCGCCGGTGGCGCGCATCGACAGCAAGACCCTGTTCGGTGATCGGCAGCTGCTACTGATCGAACACGCCGGCGTAACCTATACGCTCAGAACGACCCGCAACGGCAAGTTGCTCCTGACCAAGTAGACAACGCCACTGCCCACGCCGCCAGCCACCCAAACCGCGCCTCCAGGCAGCCAGCCGCGTGCTTTGCATCGACCCTTAGGAGGTTTACCAAGCATGCAGACGACACCCGCAGACCGGGGCGGTAAACGCCGCCTGCACACCCTCGAACCCGACGCCATCGAACAGCGGCTCGGCCGCCTGATGCGGCACTACCTGCACTCGCGCTCGCCGGCGATCGCCCAGTCGGTCGTGCGCCACATCGAGACCTTGTGCGCCCACCCGGCCTATACCGGGGACAACAGCGAACGCTGCGTCTACCTGCGCCTGCGTGCCCACTGGCGCTGGCTCGCGCACACCCCGGTCACCGCCAACACCGGGGGCAACCCCCATGTGTGAGCACGCCGGGACTGCCAGCCTGACCGGCCGTTTGCCGCAACCCGGCGCCGCCCTCGCGGCCGGGGCCGCGCCGCCGGCCAAGAAGACCCGGCGCAAGCTGTGGGAGCTGCCGGAAAACCTGCATTGCCCGGTCATAGGCACCTGCCTGGAGGTCAACGAGCTGCGTCAGATCGCCCGGCGCTGCGGCTACGCATACCAGGCGCCGCCGACCGATTACGACCTGCACGTCAGCTTCGTGTCCCTGGCGCAGCACCGCAATGCGTTGTCGCTGGCGGCCCACAAGGCGCTGGACAAGCGCTATGCCGGCACCATCAGGCGCTATGCCAGGGCCAGGTCGGCCACGGAACTGGGCGTGCTGTGGTCCCAGGCCCTGGCCCGCGGTGACGTGCCCGGAGCGCTGTGGGCCATCGTCACCCATCCCCGCCAGGATGCGGAGCTGCTGCGACGGGTCCGGGAACAGGTACACATGCTCTCGCACCAGATCGGGGCGGGGCAACGCGCCGACCTGCAGCGTCTGACCGAGGCCGAGGCGGATCTGC
>JBFZDU010000308.1:0-4497 GCA_041307205.1 Gammaproteobacteria bacterium
GATTGCCAGCACCACCAGCAGTTCGATCAGGGTAAAGCCGTGTTTGAGTGTGAGTCCGCTCTTCATGCTACAACTCCCGGTAGGGCACGCCATTCAGCCCCACGCCTTCTGACAGCGAATACACGTCGTACACATCCTCGCCCGCGCTGGGCGCGTCCGGCGGGCTGGCGTAGCTGCGCTTGCCCCAGCTCTCCGCCGGCGTCAACTCCTTGTCCGGGTTCATCGGGTCGCGCGGCAACCGCCGCAGGAAGTAGATTCTCGAGCGATCCGGCTTGGTGATGTCCGGCACCCCTGTCACCAGAATATCCAGATCGGGTGGGTAGCCCGAGGCATCCGCAGGCGACTCGATGCGCTTTTCCTGCACTGCTTGGTGATAGTCATCGATGGCGGTGCGGATTTGCCGCAACGCCAGGCGCAACTCCGCCTCCTTCTGGCGCTGCGCGGTGACTTCCATGAGCGGGGTCGCAAGGAGCGCGAGCACGCCGACGATGGCCACCGTGATGACCAGTTCGATAAGGGTGAACCCGAACGGGCGGGCGCCCGGGATTCGACTCATTGCGCCGGGGCAGCGGGCGTTCCAGATGGCTGCATTGGAGGCACCGCGGGCGCCTCCACCGGCACCCCTTCTACCACCGGCTTCTCTTCGACAACCGGCTCGGGCGGAAGGTCCGAATCAGGCTCAGCCGGCAATTCAACGGGGCCCTCCGGTCCTGTCTGTTCCAGGGCTTCCGTTCCCGCAGCTCGCGCCCCCGGTCGCAAACCCGGACGCGAGCGGACTTGCGGACCGGACCGGAGTTGCAGCGCCTGGTCCGAGGCCACGCTTTCGGTGCCGCCGAAGAATTCTGAATCCGCCAGTTCCGGACGCACGACGTTACGGATGATGCGCGGGGTGATCATCAACACGATCTCGGTCTTTTGCAACTGGTCGCTGTTGTTGGAGAACAGCCGGCCGAGCAACGGCAGATCGCCCAGGCCGGGCACCTTGGTGGCGGCATTGCGCTCCTCGTCGGCGATCAGGCCGGCCAGGATCTGGGTTTCACCATCCTTCAGGCGCAGCATGGTGCTGGCATTACGGCTGCCGAGCTGGTAGGTCTGGGTGCCATTGGTGCTCTTGACCACCTGCACGATATTGGACACCTCGAGTCCGACCCTGATCTCGACGTCACCCTCGAGACGGACCAGCGGCTCGACATCCACCTTGAGTCCGACATCAAGATAGGACACCGATTCCGATGTCACCCCGGTCGAAGTCACGTTGGAAGTAATCACCGGCACCTTGTCGCCGATATGGATCTTGGCCTTTTCCTTGTTCTTCACCCGGATGCGCGGGTTCGCCAGGATATTGGCGTCACCGGTGTCCTTGCGCAGGGTGAGGGCAGGATTGGGCGACACTGCAATGTCCGCCGACGTTATGTTCTGGAGGGTTTCGAGGGTGAGGACATTCCTGGGCACCTGTTCGGTGATGACCACGCCATCCTGGACAATGGTCTGGGGGACGACTTCCGGTGTCAGGACACTGAGCTGGTTCGGCCACTGGATGCCCAGTTCCAGCATCCGTGAGCGCTTCACTTCCATGATCTCGACCTCGAGCATCACCTCCGGCTCGGGACGGTCGGCCAGCTTCACCAGTTTTTCCACCAGCCGCACCGCTTCCGGCGAGTCGCGCACCACCAGCAGGTTGAGCTTCTCATCGATGTAGATGTCGCGGGTCTTGGTCATGCTGCGAACCAGGTTGACAATCTGTTTGACATCGGTGTCGCCGAGGAAGAAGCCCTTCACCACCAGGTCACGGTATTCCTTGATCTTGGCCGGCAGCGACGGGTAGATCAGCAGGGTGTTGTCGTTCAGCACCTTCTTCTCGAGCTGGCCGGTGCGCAGCATCATCTCGACGGCGTCGATGATCGGCGTGTCCTGGGCGAAGATGGTCAAACGCGCGTCCGTGCGCACGTCCTTGTCGAATACGAAGTTGATGCCTGACTGGCGCGACAGGGCATCGAACAGGGTGCGCACCGGAGTGTCGCGGAACTGCAGCGTCACCGGCCGGCGGTAGAGTTCAGCCAGCTTGTGAAATTCGGCACCCTGAGGCTTGCCGATTTTCTCTTCCACCTGCTTGATCAGTTCCTGCGCCTCGGCGTAGCCAGGGTCGAGCGCCAGCACGGTGCGCAACTTGACGCGCGCCGACTCCATCTCGCCCTTCTGGAAAGCCAGCCTGGCATCACTGACCAGGATACGGTTGCGGCGCTGGATTTCGATCGACTTCAGCGCGGTGCGTGCGGGAAGGTAATTCGGGCTGATCGCCAGGATGTCGCGGTACAGCGCCTCGGCCGCCTCCTCCTGTCCTTCCTTCAGGGCGGCGTCGGCCGCGTCGAGCAGGCGCTTGACGTGCTGGTCGAGCGCTCTGAGGTAGGAGGTGCGGTATTGCACATTCTTCGGATCGTCGCGGACCGCCTGTTCCAGCTGGCGCAGCCCCGCATCGGTCTGGCCCTCGGCCAGCAGGCGCTCGCCCTCGAGGTAGGCGCTGTCAGTGGCGCATCCGGCAAGTGCCAGGGCGATGGCTGTGGTCAAAAGAGCCTTGTTCATGGCGTGATTCCCAATGCTGATTGCATGTCCAATGGCAGATAGGTGAACACCACCTGTCTGTCGCTTATTTCGTCAACCCGCCAGCTGCCCTGCAGCACCTGACCCGCCTGGATCGGGATCGGCTGTTCGCCCTGCACCAGGAACACGGTCAGTTGACCATCGTCTACCCAGCGCCCCATGTACTTGAACGGCAGGGGGGGCGGCTTCGGTGGCGGCGGTGGCGGCGGGACGTAGGGCTTGGGAGGCGGCGGTGGCGGCACCCAGGTCTGGCTCGGGAACAGGTTGGCCTGCATTTTGGCGAGCCGCTCCCGCGCGACCGGTGCCGCTTGCCGGGTGGACGCCCCCCCGTGCTTCGCCCGAACAGTCGCCGGCACGGCCTGTCTGTCCACCTGCCGAACCGTTTCCACCACTTCGTCGGAGTCTTCTCTCGCGGGCCAGAACACCGCCACCAGCGTGACGATCAGGGCAAGGGCAATCCAGCGCTGGCGCGTATTCATGCGCCGATCTCCAGGTACAGCGTGAAGTTCAGCAGCACGTCGAGATCGGGGTTCTCGATCCGCTCGCGACGCAACTGAATGGCGGTTAGCGCCAGCGCAGGATCGACGTTGAGCGCCTTGGCGATGAAGGCACGAATTTCCGGGTAGCTGCCGGAAACCGGCAGCGAAAGCTGGTAGCGCCGCAGGTGCGCGTCCTTGACTTCGGTCAGCCGGTATTCGCCCTGAGGCAGTTCCACTCCAGCCTCGTCGGCCGCATCGAACAGACGCCTCAGCGCGGCCGCGGCTGCGGGCGCCAGTGCTGTCTTCCCTGACGCATCAGCGCCCTGAGCAGCGCGCTCGCGCTCCGCGACGGCTTCCCGCCTTGCCTGCTCGTTACGCATGAGCTGCTCGCCAAGCGCAACCTCGTTCGGCCTTACCACCGCCGCTTCGTAGGTCAGGCTGCCCACGATCAGCAGCGCGCCTGCCGCTCCCACTTTGCCGAGGCGGCCCAGAACAAACCGGACTCTGTCGAGGGCGCGCGCCATCAGCTTCTCCAAACCAGGCGCAGGACGAAGCGAATCGGCTGCTGCGGGTCGCTCTCCTGCAAAGCATGACTGGCCAGCGTCACCGACGCGAAACCGGCTTTGCCCTTGAGTTGCTCGATCCAGTCCAGCATGTCTTTCGCAGTGCGGGCCTCGGCGGTGAGGGTGGCCTCCGTCTTGCGTGCATCTGCCTCCAGGGCGACCAGGGCGACCCCCTTGGGCAAGTTCGCTTCCAGGCGCCCGAAGAGCCCACCCCACGGCATGGACAACTGCTCCCTGGCCTGAAGCGCCACTGTCTGCTCTTCGCCGGCCCTGGCAGAAGCGGGGCGCCGCGCCGCGCCGGCAACCGGCTTCGGCGCGGCCGCCACCGCTTCGTCCAGCGCGCGCTGCGCCTGTCGATCCTGCCAGCCGGTCCAGGCCGCCAGCCCCAGGCCTGCCGCCAGCAGCGCCCAAGCTGCCCAATGCGGGCGTGGGAAAGGATGAAGAAAATCCAGTTTCAGCGATTGCATTCTAGTTTTCCAGCAAGGCGGACAAGGGATCGCGACCGCCGGGGATGGGGTGTACGCTGCGCCCGCCGCCCAGCTCCTGCCAGTTCGGCCGCATCGCCGCACTCTCGACCCACAGCGGCGCGGCCCCATCCTCACCCGCCAGAAGCGCCTCGCGCTTCAGCAGATCGGCCAGTGCCGCGACCGCCGCGTCGTCCTGGAATGGGGCGGTGCGCAGGGTCCGCACGCGGCCATCTTCCAGCCCCAGCAGCATCAGCCGGCCGGGCTCGGCCAGGGCATACCAGGCGCGGCCGCGGCCGAGGTGACGGCGCTGGCGGTTCCATGCCGCCGCAAGCCAGGGCTGCACCGCGGCCAGTTTGAGGGACGCCGCGCGCAGCACGCCTTCCAGTCCAG
>JBFZDU010000309.1:0-2949 GCA_041307205.1 Gammaproteobacteria bacterium
CCGGGTCGGGTAATGACCCAGTGCCCGGCCGCAGGCGTCGATGTGCTCGGCCTGGCCGTAGACCATCCAGCAATGGGGGTCCTGGGTCAGCGCGCGCACCGCCCGCGCGACGGCGCCGGGCAGATACAGATCATCGGCATTGAGCCAGCCGATGACCTCACCACGGCACAGGGCCAGCGCCTTGTTGACGGCGTGCGCGGGGCCACGGTCGGCCTCCGATACCCAGCGCAGCCGGCCGTCGGCGCTGCCCGCCAGGCGGCTCAGCAGGGCCTGGGTGCCATCGGTCGAGCCGCCGTCCATGACGATCAGTTCGAGCGCGACCTCGGCCTGGGTCAGCACGCTGCCGATGGCATGCTCTATGAACCCCGCCTGGTTCAGCGCCGGCATCACGATGGAGACCGGCACGCCCGCCGCCGTGGTCACTGCCTTCGCGCCGCTACGGCCGGACCGCCGCGCTCAAACCAGGCCCGCCCGGCTGGACGGCACCCGGCCCTCGGCGCGGCCGAAGCGGATGAAGTGCACCAGGGGGTTCTCGCCCATCGCGGTCACGTCCGGGTAGGAGCCCAGGTAGAACCGGGTCTCGAAGCGCGGCGAGGGGTCGCGCCCTTCGGCGGCGCCGTAGCGCAGGTAATGTTTGACCGGGTCCACCCCGGACCGGGCCACGTCTTCGTATTCGGCGAGGTACCAGGCGACATCGAACAGGCCGGAGCTTTTGATCAGCTGCATTTCCTGGTGCAACCGCCGATGCTCGCGCTTGCGGCGGCGCGCGGCGGCCTTCGCCTCCTTGCTTTGGCCGAAGATGCGCCAGCGCCCGCCGCCCGCCGCCGCGACCCCCGGGGCCTGTGGCAGCGGCGTGCTGCCATCCGCGTCCGCTGGCGACGCGGGCGCGGCGGCGCCCTGGGCCAGTTCCTGGTATTTCAGGAAATAGTGTTCCAGCTCCTCCTGCACCTGGTGCAGTTGCAACAGCAGCAGTTCGTTTTCCTGCTGGGTCTCCTGGTTGGCCGCTTCCAGGGCGGCATGGGCCTGTTCCTTGTGTTCGAGCTGCTGTTGCAGCGCCTGGCGTTCGGCGTCGGCCTGGTGTCTGGCCTGGTCGAGTTCCGCAGCGCCCTGTTGCTTGAGCTGGTGCAGCTCGGCGCGCAGTGCCTGCTGTTGCGCGTCGCCCTGTTGTCTGGCCTGGTCGAGCTGGCGGCGCAGCTGGTCGAGTTCCGCAGCGCCCTGTTGCGTGAGCTGTTGCAGCTCGGCGCGCAGTGCCTGCTGTTGTGAGTCGGCTTGCTGCCGGCCCTGCTCCGCCGCCTGCTTCTGCAGGAACAGCTCCTCCAGTTCCTCCTGGACCTGGTGCAGTTGCAGCAGCAGCAAGTCGTTTTCCTGCTGGGCCTCCTGCCCGGCGGCCTGGAGCACGGCATGGGCTTGCTGCCCTTGCTCGATCTGTTGTTGCAACGCCCGGCGTTCGGCGTCGGCCTGATGCCTGGCCTGGTCGAGCTGGCGGCGCAATTGGTCGAGTTCGGGCGCGCCGCGCTGCTGGAGCTGTTGCAGCTCCGCGCGCAGGGCCTGGCGCTGTGCGCCGCTCTCCTGCCGTTCCCGCGCCGCCGCCTGTGCCTGCTCGGACAGCGCCGCCAGCTCCTGCTGCGCCTGGTGCAGCTGCAGCAGCAGCAGCTCGTTTTCCTGCCGCACGTCCTCGTTCAGTGCCTGCAGGGTGCGGCAGGACTCCTGCTCCTGCTCCAGTTGCGCCTGAAGTTCGTGCAGCGCCGCGGCCCGCTGCGCGTGCTGGCGTTCGAGATCGCGCAGGCCGAGACGCATCGTCTCCAACTCGCCGATCAGGGCGCGTTCCTGCGCCTGCCGCTTGCGGTAGTGCGCGGTCAGGTCCTCGGGCGGCAGCAGGGCCACCGGCAGGGCCTCGGCCAACGGCAGTGCGCTCGCCTCCAGTTCGTTGTGCAGGGCCCGCACGCCGGGCAGGCCCGCCAGCAGGTGGCCGGCGACCAGCCGCTCCAACAGAGGCGCGGCCTGGTCCTGGGTGGTCGCCGGCATGGCCGGCAGGACCAGGTCGATCCGCCGGCAGGCCTCGCGCAAGGCCTCGGGTTGCCGGCAGGCGGCCTCGGCATCGAGCAACAACGCCCGTCGGCGGTGGCGCCGCTGGAACCGCAGCAGCACCTCGTTGGCGGCCTGCCAATCGGTCAGGAACTGTTGCGGCTCCGCACCCGCCCGCAGCGCGTGCGCCAATGCGGCTTCCGGCGCGGTGTAGAAGAGCAGGAACCGGGCCTGCGGCAGGCGGGTCGCCCAGAAATCGAGCAGCCACAGGCTGCGGCTGTCCGCCAGGAGCTGCGGTGCGCCCGGATCGCCCGCAAAGCCGGGCACGACGGCGTCCGGCAGCTCACGCGGCAGCGCTTGCGCGGCATCGGGGAAGCGCGGCTCGGCCAGCCCGGCCGCACCGAACGGTGCGTCGTGCCAACTGGCGAAGTTGGTGCCATCCGCATCCTCGCCGGCCGGCCGCAGCAGCGACATGACCAGATCCCAGCCGCTGCGCGGGCACCCGGTGGCGATGACGGTATTGGTGCCGGCGCCGCTGCCAGCCGACTGCGCTGCATCGCGTATTTGGGTTGCCATCGTCATCGCGTTCGATCCTGCCAAATTTCGTACGTCAGTATTGGAATCGGGCCGGGGGCGGCCCTCCTACAGCGCACCACCCGTGGTGGCACGGCCCACACCATGTCGGAGCGGCGCCCCCGCCGCGATCCTCACCCGGCACCACCCCATCGGGTCGGGGGCGGCCCTCCTACAGCGCACCACCCGTGCTCGCACGGCCCACACCATGTAGGAGCGGCGCCCCCGCCGCGATCCTCACCCGGCGCCACCCCAGCCGGCCGGGGCGGCCCTCCTACAGGTCCAAGCCGCCGCCCGGCATCGCCAAGCCGAGTTGCTGCTGGATCTCGCGCAGGCGGCGCGCATAGCGCT
>JBFZDU010000310.1:0-3284 GCA_041307205.1 Gammaproteobacteria bacterium
CTGTTCCTGGTGGTGAAGGGTGCCGAGTATGCCCACCATATCGGGGCCGGACTCAACCTCAGCACCAACACCTTCTACATGTTCTACCTGTCCCTGACCTTTTTTCACTTCATGCACGTAATCCTGGGCCTGGTCATACTGGCCGCGGTAGCCCTGAAGGCGCGCCGCGGCGGCTACAGCGCGGCCGAGCACCTGGGCGTCGAGACTGGCGCCAGCTATTGGCACATGGTCGACCTGGTCTGGTTGATCCTGTTTCCGCTGGTCTATGTGATGCGATGAACGTACCGCTAAAAAGCACTTGGATGCGTCCCTGCACCTACGTCTACCTGGCCCTGGTCGGCCTGACCCTGGTGACCTGGGGCATCGGGCAGGCCGGCGGGCACGGCCTGGCGGTGGCGTTGTCGGTGCTGGGGCTCGCCCTGTTCAAGGGTCATCTGGTCGGGGACTGGTTCATGGGTCTGCGCGGACTGCGCGGGATCTGGCGCTGGGTGGTGATCATCTGGTTGTTCGTGCCCGGCGGCTTGATCGCCGTGGCCTTTGCCCTGTCCTACACGAGCTGAAGGGAATGGATATGCAGACCGTTGCCGCCCCCGCCCTGAGCGCAGAGTTGCCCTTCTACCGCCCGCACGGCAACGAGGTCGCCCTGTTCGAACATGCCTGGCGCCACCGGCTGCCGGTGCTGATCAAGGGTCCGACCGGCTGCGGCAAGACCCGCTTCGTGCGGTACATGGCGGCGCGCCTGGGGCGGCGCCTGTACACCGTGGCCTGCCACGACGACCTCACCGCCGCCGACCTCGTGGGCCGTCACCTGATCGGTGAGCAGGGCACCTATTGGTGCGACGGCCCGCTGTCCCGCGCGGTGCGCGAGGGCGCGATCTGCTACCTCGACGAGGTGGTGGAGGCGCGCAAGGACACCACGGTGGTGCTGCACCCGCTTACCGACGACCGTCGCATCCTGCCCCTGGAGCGCACCGGCGAGATCCTCCATGCCCCGCCCGGCTTCATGCTGGTGGTGTCCTACAACCCGGGCTATCAGAACTTGTTGAAGGGGCTCAAGCCCTCGACCCGCCAGCGCTTCGTTGCCATGAGCTTCGGCTTTCCCGCCCCCGCCCTGGAACTGGAGGTGCTGCGCGGCGAGACCGGCATCGCGCCCGAACTGGGCGAGCGCCTGGTCGGCCTGGCCAATGCCCTGCGCGCGCTCAAGGACCACGACCTGGAGGAGGCGGCATCGACCCGGCTGCTGGTGTACGCGGCGACCCTGATCCAGGGCGGCTTCGACCTGCGCCAGGCCTGCCGTGCGGCCCTGGTCGAGCCGCTCACCGACGATCCCGAGACCCTGCAGGCGCTGTTGGAGGTCGTGGATGCCACTCTCGGCTGAGGAAGTGCCGGGGATCGGCCTGGCGACCGCGGCCGAGGGCCTGTACCTGGCCAACCTACTGCTCGCCCCGGGACTGGCCTTTCTGCTGCTGCTCTGGCTGTGGCGCGGTCGTGCCGCCGCGCCGCCGCTGGCCGCGTCGCACCTTGGCCAGACCGTCGCCGGCAGCCTGTGGGCGGGCGCGCTGCTGGTGGTGGCCAATGGCCTGATCCTGCTGCTCGGCGGCTACCAGGGGCCGCACGTCTGGGTGGTCGTGATCACTTATTTCACCACCTGCCACAGCGCCCTGGTGGTGTTCGGCGCCTACGGCCTGGCCAAGGCCATGGCCGGGCAGTGCTGGCGCTACCCGTTGATCGGCCGGCCGCTGCCGCCCGCTTGCCCGGGTGCGGCGCGCTGATGGTTCGCACCGCGCTGCAACGGCGCCGCCGCGGCTTCCAGGCCGGGTTCTTCCTGCTGTTCGTGCTGGCGCCGCCGCTGGACCTGCTGCGCATCGACCTGACGCGCGGCCACGCGGTGCTGCTGGGCATGGACTGGACCCTCGGCATTGACGACTTCCTGGCCGGGCAGGCCGGCATCGGGGAGGCGGCGTTCAACCTGTTCTGGCGCGGTTTCCTGCCGCTGATCGGCGGTGGGGCCCTGTTCCTGTGGATCGCCTGGCGCTTCGGACGGCTGTACTGCGGTTGGCTGTGTCCGCACTTCTCGGTGGTCGAGATGCTCAACGGCCTGATGCGCCGCGCCAGTGGCAAGCCCAGCCTGTGGGAGCCCCGGCCGCTGCCCGCGCACCGCGCCGACGGCAGCCCGGTCGTTCCCAACCGGCTGTACTGGCTGCCGACCCTGCTGGGGGTCGGCGGCTTCGCCTTTCTCTGGGCGCTGGTGCTGCTCACCTACCTGCTGCCGCCGGCCGAGGTCTACGGCAATTTGTGGCGGGCCGAACTGACCCGCAACCAGGCCGTCTTCCTGGCCGCCGGCACCCTGGCCTTTACGGTGGAGTTCCTGCTGGCACGGCACCTGTTCTGCCGCTTCGCCTGCGCGGTCGGGCTGTTCCAGAGCCTGGCCTGGATGGCCAACGACCGCGCCATGGTGGTGGGTTTCGATACGCGGCGCGCGCGGGCCTGCAGCGCCTGCGACAACGCCTGCGACCACGCTTGCCCGATGCGGCTGAAACCGCGCACCCTCAAGCGCAAGATGTTCACCTGCACCGAGTGCGCCCAATGCATCTCGGCCTGCACCCAAGTACAGGGCGGGGTGCCCGCGCAGAGCCTGCTGCAATGGGTGCAAGGGGACTGTGCACTGCCGGTCGTCACGGGCCGCCCGGCGGGGCCGCGCGGGTGTTTCGGCGCGCCGCCGTCGGCCTCCCGGTCCGCGCCCGCGGCCCTGGCCGCCGATCCGGAGTAGCGGCGGCGTGGAAGAGCAGGTCGGGGCATTGTGGCATCGCCTGGTCACCCGCCTGGCCGACCCGCATTTTCCGCAGGCGCGGGTCACTCTGGGCGAAGTGGAACACCGGGTCGCCGTCTTGTTCCGCGCCCTGGGGGGCGACGGCGGCCTGCAGGTGACCAGCGCCGAGGCCACCGCACACGGCGCCCGGCGCGGCTGGCTGCAGCGTCTCGCCGGCAGCGGCGCCAAGGTCGCCCTGGCCTGGCGCGATGACACCTATCTGCGTCTGCCGTCGGCGCTCGACTGGCTGCCGGAACGGGCGCTGAATCGCGAGCTGTACCTGTGGCTGGCGGCGCTGGCCGCGTGCGCCGCGCCCTGCGATGACGACTGGTTCGCCGTCAATCAGCAGCTGACCCTGACGACCCTGCGCCGTTACCCTGGGCTCGCCGGCCGTTACCGGCGCCTGGTCAATGCCCACCTGGCGGTCCGCCCGGCGCCAGAACGCCTGCCCCGCGACGAGGCCGCCGCAGAACGG
>JBFZDU010000311.1:0-3353 GCA_041307205.1 Gammaproteobacteria bacterium
TGCGGTATTGCGTTCGGAAATCGAGCATACCCTGGTGCAGAACACGGTGCCGGGTGGGCCGGCAGCGCGGGGCGGGGAACTGCGGGGCGGCGATCGTATCGTCGGGGTGGCGCAAGGCCGCGAGGGTCCCATGGAGGACGTGGTGGGCTGGCGGCTGCAGGACGTCGTCGACCTGATTCGCGGCCCCAAGGGCAGCCTGGTGCGGTTGAACGTCGTCCCCAAGAGCGCCGGGCCCGACGGTCCGACGCGTGAGGTCCTGATCATCCGTGACGAGATCAAGCTGGAAGATCAGGCCGCCAAGAGCAAGATCATCGAAGGCCTGCCCGGCATGGCGGACCGGCGCATCGGGGTGATCGAGATCCCTACCTTTTACCGTGACTTCGAGGCGCAGGCGGCGGGCGCAAAGGATTTCCGCAGCACCACCCGCGACGTGCGCCGGCTGTTGGCGGAACTGCAGCAGTCCGGCGTCAACGGCATCGTGGTGGACCTGCGGCAGAATGGCGGCGGCTCGCTAAGCGAGGCCACCGAGTTGACTGGGCTGTTCATCGAACAGGGCGCGGTGGTGCAGGTGAAGGATGCGGCGGGCCGCATCGACGTGGAACGGGACCCCGACCCCGAACAGGTCTACAAAGGGCCGCTGGCGGTCCTGGTAGATCGCAACAGCGCGTCCGCGTCCGAGATCTTCGCCGGGGCCATCCAGGACTATCAGCGCGGGATCATCATCGGCGAACCGACCTTCGGCAAGGGCACGGTCCAAACCCTGGTGGATCTGGCCCGGTTCGCGCGCGGCGACGAGGACTTGGGCCGCCTGCGCCTGACCATGGCGCAGTTTTTCCGCATCAACGGCGGCAGCACTCAACACCGTGGCGTGGTTCCGGACGTGATTTTTCCCACCGCCGGGGGGGCGGCGGACCACGGCGAACGTTCCCTCGACAATGCCTTGCCTTGGGCCAATATCGAGCCGCTGGATTATCCCTTGATGAATGCCTTTTCCCTGGCTTCGCTGCGGGACCGCCATGCCCAGCGTATCGCCCAGGATCCGGGTTTCAACTACCTGTTGGAACAGGAACAGGACTTGGCCGAATTACGCGAGCGCGACACTGTTTCGTTGCGGGTGGAAGACCGCCAGCAGGAGTGGATGCTGCGTGAGCAGCAACGCCTGGAGCGTCGCAACCGCCTGCGTGCTTTCCGCGGCCTTGAGCCGATCGCCACGCTGGAACAGGAGGACGAGGACGAGGACAGGATGCCGAGCGACGAGGATCCGGAAGGAGTTGCCCGGATCATGCTCGACGAGTCGGCGCGGATCCTGTCCGATTACATTGGGTTGCAGCGGCCGCTCACGGCCCAAGTAGGAGCCGGCTCGAGCTGACCGGCGCCTGCCGGTGCGCTCAGGAATTGGGACGGGCTTTGCCGCCCGCCAGCTGCATGGCGTGCTCGGCTTCCTTGTCCAGCCACTTGCGAACGCGGTTGGCATCGCCGACCGGTGTGAGTTTGCCGTGTGAGTTCAACAGCACCAGCACCAGGGACTCGCCGCCGATATCGGTCAGCATCACCAAGCACCGGCCGGCCTCGTTGATGTAACCGGTCTTGCTCAATTTGATACTCCAGGCGTCGTTGCCGATCAGGCGATTGGTGTTGACGTACTTGAGCGGACTTTGGCGCGGACCGGGGCGGACTTCCGCCGAGCGGCGCGTGGTCGCTTCGCGGATTTTCGGATAGCGATTGGCGGCGCGCACCAAGCGGGCGAGTTCGCGCGCGGTGGATACATTGCCGACGTCCAGGCCGGTGGAGTCGGTGAAACGGGTATGCGCCAGCCCCAGTGCCTTGGCCTTGAGGTTCATGCGGCGCACGAATTCCTGCTCACCGTCAGGGAAGGTTCGCGCCAGAGCGGCGGCCGCCCGGTTTTCCGACGACATGAGCGCCAGGGTCAGCAGTTCGGCGCGGGTCAAGGTCGCGCCGTAAGGCAGCCGCGAGCCGGTCAGGCGCAGCGCGTCGCGATCCTGGCGGGATATTTGCAGGCGCTCCTGCAGCGGCAGCTTGGCATCCAATACCACCATGGCCGTCATCAGCTTGGTGATGGAGGCGATGGGCACAGGCTCGTCGGCGGCCTTGGCGAAGAGCTCGTTACCGGCCCGGTCGATCACCAGCGCTGCCCCGGACTGCAGTTTGAGCTTTTGCGGGCGCAGGTGCTGCCAGGGCTGTTGGGGGGCGTTGCGCGTCGTGGCGTGCTGTACCTCGGCTGCGGTACCGACCGTCGGTACCGCCAATGCAAGTGTGAGCAGCAGGGTGCCAGCGAGGTGTCTCATGGTGTGCGCATGATCGCTTAGCTTGCGCTCGCGGGCAATCGACAGGTCGGTATAATCGAATCCGACCCCAGCGGCCATCCGCCGCCCGCCGCCCGCCCTGATGTTGGAAACCCACCTTGCCGTCGTCATTCGAAAACCGCCTCCTGCAAGTGACCCGCGACGGCGACCCCCGGCTGTTGGGTCGCGGTCTGGTCGGGCTGGAGAAGGAAACCCTGCGCGTCGCCCCCGGCGGCGGCATTGCCAGGACACCGCATCCAGCGGTGCTTGGGTCCGCCCTGACCCATCCATGGATCACCACCGACTATTCCGAGGCGCTGTTGGAACTGATCACGCCGCCCTGCGAAGACTATCGGCAGGCCCTGGACTTCTTGAGTGATCTGCACAGTTTCGTCTACCGGAAGCTTGCCGACGAGCTGTTATGGGTTACCAGCATGCCGTGTGTGCTGGCCGGAGAGGAACAGGTGCCCATCGCCGAGTACGGCAGTTCCAATGCCGGGCGCATGAAGCACGTCTATCGCGTCGGACTGGGTCATCGCTATGGACGGGTGATGCAGGTCATTGCCGGCGTGCATTTCAACTATTCCCTGAGCGACGCCTTCTGGTCCATGTACCAGGACCTTGCGGGTGACCCGGATCGGGAATTGCGCCGTTTCCGTGACACCCAGTACATGGGTCTGATCCGTAATCTGCAGCGCGTCGGTTGGCTGATTCCCTACCTGTTCGGTGCGTCGCCGGCGGTGTGCAAGTCATTCTTCGTCGGTCGCCAGAGCCGGTTGCAGAGTTTCGACGAGGGCACGTTCTACGAGCCCCATGCGACCTCGTTGCGGATGGGTGACATCGGCTACCAGAATCGCCGCGAACAGGGTGTTGGGGTCAAGGCCTGCTATGACACCCTGGGGGCCTATATCAACAGTCTGGCGCATGCCATCGACACCCCGGCACCGCTGTGGGAGGCGATCGGCGTCAAGCTGGACGGTGAGTATCGCCAACTCAATGCGAATATCCTGCAGATAGAAAACGAATACTACAGCTCGGTACGTCCCAAGC
>JBFZDU010000312.1:0-4234 GCA_041307205.1 Gammaproteobacteria bacterium
CGCAGCCCAATTCCGGGATTCAGGCTTTCTGGGCCCACAGAACGCACCAGCCCGTGGGACTGATGTCGCCTTCGACCAGCTTGCAGGTGTTCGATTCGGCAATGAAGTGCATGCAGTCGGCGCAGGTCTTGCCATCCTTGGGCCCGGGCTGGTATTGCACGCTTGCCTGCGATACTTTCGCCGGCCCCGCCGGGGCGGCTGACTCCATGGCGGGCGGCGTTGCCGGGGCGGCCATTTCGGATGCAGGCGCGGGCGGCGGCCCGGTGCCGGCGGTGCCAGCCTCCTCCTTCGAACAACCCAGCAACGAAGCCGGGAGCAGCAGGCTGCAACCGGCCGCCAAGGCCCCGCGCAACACGATCCTGCGGGATGGGACGTCTGCTTCGGTCCGGGATATTGGGTGGGGAGCCTGGCGCCCGGACAGCGCCCAGCTTCCATTGAGGATTTTGCGGTTCATGTCGATTTCCTTTTGTGATCCGGAAAAGATCGAAGGGACCAGGCTCGAGTGGATCCTGCCTCCGGAAACCCCGGGGCGGTTTAGTTCGTGGCCTAAACTGCCACCCTGGCCTGCACTTCATTTTGCCCTTTGATCTGTTCCAGGTACTGGTGAACGTTCTGGATCGCGCCGGCGCCTTCGCCGACGGCGGAGGCCACGCGCTTCATCGAGTCCAGCCGTACGTCGCCGACGGCGAAGATGCCGGGCACGCTGGTCTCGAAGTTCATCGGCGCGCGTTGCAGCGGCCACAGCGCCGGGTCGACGCGATGGCCGGTGGGGATGAAGCCCTTGGCATCCCGCTGCACTGTGCCATCGAGCCAGTCGGTATGGGGCAGGGCGCCGATCAGCACGAACAGGAATCGCGCCGGTAGGGTTTCCACGGCGCCGCGGGTCCGGTCTCGAACCTGCAGGCTTGTCATGCGTTCGTTGCCGTCGCCGCCGACCACTTCGGCCCCGAGTTTCACCTGGACGTTGGGCGTGCTGCGGATCTGCTGCACCAGGTAGTCGGACATGGTGCGTTCGAGCGAGCCGCCGCGCACGATCAGGACGACGCTGCGCGCGAACTTGGCCAAGTGGACCACGGCCTGGGCTGCGGAATTGCCGCCGCCGACCACGGCCACGTCGAGGCCCCGTACCAGGCGGCTCTCGCCGAAGGTGGTGTAGAAGATGCTGTTGCCGACGAAGCGCTCCAGTTCGGGCACTTCAAGGCGGCGATACTTGGCCCCGGTGGCGACGATCACCGAGCTGGCGCCGACCTCGCGCCCGTCCGACAGGCTGAGGAATTTCGTGTCCCCGTCCAGGCGCAGTCCCGTGACCTCCCGCGAGAAGACGAACTTCGCGCCGAACAGCCAGGCCTGCTGGTAGGCCCGCTGGGTGAGTTCGGCCCCGCTGATGCCACGGGGGAATCCGAGGTAGTTGCGGATCAGCGAACTGGCTCCGGCCTGGCCGCCGATCACGTGCCGTTCGACCACCAGCGTGCCCAGCCCCTCGGAGCCGGCGTAGACCGCTGCGGTGAGCCCGGCCGGTCCGCCGCCTACCACCACGACGTCGCAGTGCAGGGTGTCGGGGCTTTCGCCGACGCCGTCCATGATCTCGGCATCGCTGGGATTGACGAGGGTGGTGCCGTCCAGAAGAAAGACCAGCGGCAGGTCCTTTTGCCTGGCTTCATGCTCGTCGACCAGCTGATTGGCCAGCGGGGTGCCGGCCGGGTGGAAACCGTAGGGAATGCCGTTGCGGTCGAGGAGTTCGCGGATTTCGTTGGCGCGGGCCGAGAACTCGTCGCCGACGATGTGGATCAGCTCCATCCCGGGGCGATGGAGTCGTGTCCATTCCGCGAGAAATTCGCTGACGTAGGGATAAAGATGCACCTCGGCAGGCGACCAGGGCTTGTAGAGGTAATTGTCGAGCTGGCCGAGGGCGCAGGCCTGCAGGATGACGGGCGAGGCCTCGTGGTCGCCCCAGGAGACGAGCAGCGCGCGCTTGGCCGTGGGCTCGAGGGCGCGCACCTGCCCGAGAAACTCGTTGCCGTTCATGTCGGGCATCCACTGGTCGGCGATGACCAGGGCGATTTCCTCGCCGTCCGCCTTGTGCCGTGCAATGGAATCGAGTGCGGTGCGCGCCGAGAGGTGGGGTTCGACACGGTAGTCGCCGCCGAAGCGCCGCGTGAGGGCATCGAGCATCGAGGCCAGGGAGGTCGGCTCATCGTCCACGACCAGGATGGTGGGTCTATCGAGCATGGCAGGTTCACCTCTGTGGCGGCCGCCGGGGGCGGCATCTGATCACAGTGAGTGCTGCGCCGGCATGACCAATCGGGTTGCAGGCAGGCCGACTCCCGAAACAGGGAAGCGCTGCGCAGACGCTTAGGGAATAAAAATTATAGGAAAGCGTGCACTCAATTCAAATCGGAGGAGGCGGAGCCGACTCGGGTCATTTCTGGCGCTGTTTTGGCTGCAAAAAATGCGGCCGGCCCCCTTTCGGCACGGCGCCCGCTTCGACCGCCCTCCGGCATGCGCGCCGTGCCGGCGTCCGTGAAATTCCTGATTGTTTTTGTCAGGCATTGGCCTACAACGAGTACACGGATCGGGCGCCGGACTCCGCGCAGCCCGGATCAGATCACATCACCCAGGAGGTTTTCACCATGAGAAACATAC
Organism: Gammaproteobacteria bacterium; assembly: GCA_041307205.1. Classification (GTDB taxonomy): domain Bacteria; phylum Pseudomonadota; class Gammaproteobacteria; order Chromatiales; family Chromatiaceae; genus JARRQB01. Next base: position 2,644 of record JBFZDU010000312.1, read on the forward strand.
ACATCGACTATCGCGGCCCGGACCATGGCTTTCAGGCCGCCAGCCTGCTCGCGAAAGACGTGGCGAAGGAAGAGAAGATGAAGGATCCGACCATCATTGCCTGGCACCAGAGCAGCAAGTTGGGCGCGACCCCGCCCTACTACGACGGCGCCAATCCCGAGACGTGGTGGGAGAAGTACGGCGAGGGCAACGGCGGCAGGCTGGAGGTCAGCGTCGGGGACGATTACCAGTTCATCATGATGGATGCGCGCGGCTACGAAACCGTGGGCGACATCCCGCTGCGCAACCTGACGGATCGCGACGGCAACCCCTACCTTTGCTATACGGCGCTGCAGGGCAGGGATTCCTCGGAGCCCAAGCCGGAAGCCTGCATGCTGCTGGATGGCTGGCTGGCCGACCAGTACTGAAACCGTCTCGCGCAAGAAAATTCGGGGCCGGGACGAGGGTCCAAAAAACCAGTCGTGTCGGGCCCCGCTCACCTCGCACGCACGGGCAGGGCCGCGTGCGCGTCCGGTTGCCGCAACAAGTTGCTACAAATGAACGACTTGCTGCTTCTGAAGGACGATGCCATGCGCAACGATGTAACCGCCCGTGCAACGACGATCGCGGCGCTGGGACTGCTCGCCGTACTCGACATGCGCCCCGCTTACGCCGAGGAAATGACGTGCGTCGGCATGCTGATGGGCGTCACCGTCGATAACCTGCGCGTGCCCAGCGGCAGGACCTGCACGCTCGATGCGACCCGGGTAAAGGGCACGCTGAAGGTCGAGCGCGACGCGATGCTGTATGCCCGTGGAGTGCATGTCGTCGGCAACGTCCAGGCGGAAAATGCCAGGCAGGTTCAGCGTGACGGAAGATTCGACGGTCGGCGGCAGCATCCAGATCAAGCAGGGCGGCGCGGCAACGATCCACCGTGTCCGGGTGACGGGAGACATCCAGTTCGAGTCCAATTCGGGGGCGCTGGGCGCGCGCGACAATCGAGTCGGCGGCAGCCTGCAGGCCTTCCAGAACAGAGGGGCATCAGGATTGCCAACAACGTGATCGACGGCGATCTGCAGTGCAAGGAAAATGTTCCCGCACCAGCGGGCGGCGACAACCTCGTCCGCGGCAGCAAGGAAGACCAGTGCGGGCGGCTTTAGCGAACCAATTTTGCGAACCCACGAGGTGAGGCGCGCATTCATCGCGATGCCCGGTCCCCACAGGCCCGCGCAGAGAATCCGCCCGGGGCGGAGCACGGCCACTGGATGCTGGAATCGTTGACTTGAAGTTGGCCATGATGGGGAACATGAGAGCGGAACTTATGAAGCTGCATGCGCGCCTATACTGATTGCCTCTTAAATAAACGTAGGGTTGTCTCATGAAAAAAATCATCGTTGCTCTTGGTGCCATTGCAATTGGTCTCGGCGGTCTTTCCGGCTGCGCCAACATGACCGAAACCCAAAAGACCACGGGAACAGGCGCTGCAATCGGCGCAGTTGCCGGGGGGGTCATCGGCGCCGCGACAGGCGGTGGCAAGAGCACCGCGGCCGGCGCTGCGATCGGCGCGGCAGTCGGTGCGGGTGGCGGCTATCTGTGGTCGAAGCACATGGAG
>JBFZDU010000313.1:0-3014 GCA_041307205.1 Gammaproteobacteria bacterium
TTGCATGCTCGATTCCTTTCGGGTTGGCGAGACGTCCCGCGCGGAGGCGTCTGGCGAACCCGCCCGGCTCGCAGTCAACTGCGGCCGGACGGTGTTCGGGTCAGAGCAACAAGCTCAATACACGTCGTGCTGGGTGTTGTAGACGTTGAACTTGCCAGTCGGCGTGATCAGGCGCGGATCCTTGATCACGGCCTTCAACTGGCGCGTCTTGTCGTCCACCACCACCAGAGCGCTCGACTGATCCTTGCCGTTCCAGACCGAGAACCAGACTTCGTCACCGGCCTGGTTGTACTCGGGCTGCACCACCCGCTTGGGGCCTTCGCCCAAGTCGGCCCAGTCGGCGATCGGCAGCACCGCAAAACCCTTGTCCAGGTCATTGATGTCGAATACCGCGACGGACTGGCTGATCTTGGCATCGGGATTCAGCGCCGTATCGACATACAGGTTCTGCGACTTCGGGTGGGTCTTGATGAACAGCGAGCCCCCGCCCTGGCCATTGACGGTGCGCACCACCTTCCAGGCGTGTTCCGGGTGCTTGGCCGGGTCGGTGCCGATCACCGCGATGGACTGGTCCCCGAGGTGACTGGTCGCCCACACCGGACCGTATTTCGGATCGATGAAGTTGGCGCCGCGGCCCGGGTGCGGAATCTGTCCGACATCGACCAGGGCCGCCAGCTTGTCTTCCCTGGAATCCACCACCGCAATCTTGTTGGACTTGTTGGCGGCGGTGAGGAAGTAACGCAGGGTCGAATCCCAGCCGCCGTCATGCAGGAAGGGTGCAGCCCCGATCTCCGTCACCTTGAGATTGTCCAGATCCTGGTAGTTCACCATCAGGATCTTGCCGGTCTCCTTGACATTGACGATGAACTCGGGGTGTTCGTGCGAGGCCACGATGGCGGCGACCCGCGGCTCGGGGTGGTACTCCTGGGTGTCCACGGTCATGCCGCGGGTGCCGACGATCTTCAGCGGTTCCAGGGTCTCGCCGTCCATGATCACGTACTGCGGCGGCCAATAGGTGCCCGCGATGGCGTATTTGTCCTCCCAGCCCTTGTACTTGGAGGTCTCCACCGAGCGCGCCTCCATGCCGGTCTTGATCTCCGCCACCGTCTCGGGCGTCTCCATCCACAGATCGATCATGTTGACCTTGGCGTCGCGGCCGATCACCAGCAGGTAACGCCCCGACGCCGAAAGTCGCGAGATGTGCACTGCGTAGCCGGTCTTGACGATGTTGACGATCTGTTTGGTATCGCCGTCGATCAGCGCCACTTCGCCGCTGTCGCGCAGGGTCACCGAAAACAGGTTCGCCAGGTTGATCTTGTTCATCTGCTGCGTGGGCCGCTGCGCGGGCGGCACCAGCACTTTCCAGGTCGCCTTCATCTCCTGCAGGCCGTACTCGGGCGGCTGCGGCGGTTCGTGTTGCAGGTAACGCGCCATCAGATCCACGTCGGCCTCGGTGAGTTCGCCGGAGGCGCCCCAGTTCGGCATGCCCGCGGGCGAACCATAGTTGATGAAGACCTTGAGGTACTCGGTACCCCGCTGGCGCGTGATGTCCGGGGTCAGCGGCTTGCCGGTGGCACCCTTGCGCAACACGCCGTGGCAGCCGGCGCAGCGCTCGAAGAAGATCTGCTTGGCCCGGTCGAATTCGGCCTTGGTCATCGCCGGCCCTGCGCCACCGATCAGGTCCTTGGTGAGCGATGGATCGGCGGCAATGGGCGCACCTTCGTAGGCCATGCCCTCCTTGGGCGTGCCTGGGTGGCCGCTGGTCGCGGCCAGCGCCGCCGCAGTGGTCAGGGACAGGGCCGACAGCACGAACGCGCGGCCGATGGCTATGCGGGAATTCATCAGTTCGTCCTCCTTACCCGGCGTTCGGGCGATGGGTATGTCTTGCTGAGTCGCGGCAACTCCCATGCTAGGGAGGGAGGAGTCGGCCTCCTTGACGATTGTCAAGCGCCGCCCCTGCCGGCGACGCCGGCGCGCCGCTCGGCTTTTTTCCTTTGCTCGACCAGCGGCGGACACCGATGGTCGTCCCCATAGGTGACCTGGCAGTCCAGGCAGTAGTGGCATTCATTGGCAATGATCTCGCCGGTGCCGCGGATGGCCCGCACCTCGCACTCGCGGTAACAGGTCCGGCAGGGACGCCCGCACTCCTTGCGGCGGCGCAGCCAGTCGAAGATCCGGAACCGGGCCGGGAAGGTGAGCGCGGCGCCCAGGGGGCACAGGTAACGACAGTAGGCCTTCCGCACCGACAACCCGATCGCCAGGGTCGCCAGGGCGTAGAGCACAAAGGGCCATTCGCGCCGGAAGCGCAGCGCGAACACCGTCTTGAAGGGCTCGGCCTCCGCATAGCGTTCGGCCACGCCCAGCGACTGCAGCGACAAGCCGAACAGCGCCAGCAGGATGACGTACTTGAGGGCCCACAGCCGTTCGTGCAGCACCTCCGGCGGTTCCCACTGCGGCAGGCGCAGGCGCCGCCCCACGCGGAACAGCAGCTCCTGCAGCGCGCCGAACGGACACAGCCAGCCGCAGTAGACCCCGCGGCCCCACAGCAACACGGTGCAGGCGACGAAGCCCCACAGCAGAAACAGCATGGGATCGAGCAGGAAGCTGTCCCACTGAAAGCCCTGCCGCAGTGCCGTGGTGAAAGTCAGCACATTGACCACCGACAGCTGCGCCATGCCATAGGCCCCGATGAAGAACAGCGTGAACAGCAGGTAGCCGGTACGCAGGTGCAACAACAGGGTCGGGTGACGCGCCAGCCAGTCCTGCAGCAGCAGGAACAGCAACAGGACCGCCAGCCCGACCGCCAGCACGAGGATGTCCAGGCGCCGCTCCTGCCACAGTTCCTGCCACAACGGCGGCGGGGGTCGGTCCTGAGCCGCGCCCGCGCCGTCCTGCAGCGGCAGGCCACGGGCGGCGGCCACCAACTGCAGGGCGCGGCTGACGGTGCGGTTGATCACCATCACGGTGATGGTGGCGCCCGCAATGCCGTCGATCGCCGGCCGCCCCGGCGCGGC
>JBFZDU010000314.1:0-2493 GCA_041307205.1 Gammaproteobacteria bacterium
CCCCGTTTGTATCCTGCGCCCCAGTCCCCGACACTCTACCCCGTGAGCCAGACGCTGCAAGCCATAAGCGATCACCAGGCGCAGTTGCGCGCCTGCCGGCGTTGCCCCGACATGCTGCCGCCGGTGGTCACCGGCGCCCCGATCCCGTCGCCGGTGCTGCTGGTCGGCCAGGCCCCGGGGGCACGCGAAGGCGCGCTGGGCCAGCCCTTCGCCTGGACTGCGGGCAAGACCCTGTTCCGCTGGTTTGCCGACATCGGTCTCGACCAGGCGGCCTTCCGGCAACGCGTGTACATGGCGGCGGTGTGCCGCTGTTTCCCGGGCAAGCAGCCGCGCGGCGGTGACCGGGTGCCGGCACCGGCCGAGATCGCCAACTGCCGTGGCTGGCTGGAGCGTGAGCTGATCCTGCTGCGGCCGCGGCTGGTGATCCCGGTCGGCAAGCTGGCGATCAGTCAGTTCCTGCCCGTAGACCGACTCGATGCGGTCGTCGGCCGCCAGCACCGCGCGGAACGGGTCGGCGTGGCGTTCGATGTCTTGCCCCTGCCGCATCCCTCGGGTGCCAGCACTTGGCACCGCACCCGACCCGGCATCGAACTGCTGGCCGATGCCCTGGCGCTGCTCGGTGCCCATCCGGCCTGGCGCGAGATCTGCGTCGAATGATCGGGCAGCGGGCGTTGTCAGCAGACTTTGGAACCTTTAAATAAAGCAGTCTTGCGATCCCGTACCGGGACAGGAGGAGAAATGCACAAGCTGAGCGGATCCGTGTTGACCCTGTGGCTGACCCTGAGCTTGGGCGGCAACGCCGGGGCCGAGGTTCAGAGCAAGGCCGTGAGCTATGAAGATGACGGCACCCAACTGACGGGCTACCTGTACTGGGACGACGCGATCAGCGGCCCGCGGCCGGGCGTGCTGGTGGTGCACGAGTGGTGGGGCCTGAACGACTACGCCAAGCAGCGCGCCGCGATGCTCGCCGAACTGGGTTACGTGGCCTTTGCCGCCGACATGTACGGTGACGGCAAGGTGACCGACAAGCCGGAGCAGGCCGGCGAGTGGATGCAGGCGGTGACCGCCGATGTCGAGATGTGGCGCGAACGCGCGGGCCTGGGCCTGGCGCAACTCCAGGCCAGCGACCTGGTGGACGCGGCCAAGCTGACGGCCATCGGCTACTGCTTCGGCGGCGGCACCGTGCTGCAGATGGCCTACGGCGGCGCCCCGGTCAAGGGCGTGGCCGCCTTCCATGCCTCGCTGCCGGCCGCCCCGGAGGAGGCCAAGGGCAAGATCGCCGCCCGTATCCTGGTGCTGCACGGGTCGGCCGACGGCTTCGTCGCCCCCGAGGTGGTGCAGAATTTCCAGACCAAGGCGACCGAGGCCGGCGCCAATTGGGAGATGGTCATCTACGGCGGCGCCCGGCACAGCTTCACCAGCCCGGGCGCGGCCAAATACGGCATGCCCAATCTGGAATACAACGCCCAGGCGGATACGCGGTCGTGGGCGCGCATGCAGGAGTTCTTCACCGAACTGTTCGATGAATGAGATCCCACCCCGCCAGCCGCCTGCCGGTGCTGGAACCCAGGCGGCTGGCGCCGGCCGGCTCCCCGTGTCCGGTGCTACCCTTTGAGTAGTAGCGGCATCGGACATTGATTATGCGCCCCATCCGCCCGGCCCTGTACCTGGTCGCCCTGTTGCTCGCGGTGGGCAGCGGCTGCGCCTATTCGCCGTATTACGCCGAGCGGCCCTATGAGCGACCGGACCACTATTACGATTACTACTACTACCCCCACGCCAGCGTCTATTTCCACCTGTATTCCGGCTACTACTACTACCCGGACGGGTCGCGCTGGATCCGGACGCGGGTCCTGCCAAGTCATATCCACATCGACCAGCGCGTTCGCCGGCCGCTGGTGGTGCGTGACGACAAGCCCTACCTGAAGCACCAGGAGCACGCCGCGCAGTACCGAACCAACCGCCACCCGCGCAGCGGCCGCGACCACGACCAGGCAGAGCGCGAACACAACCGCAAGCGCTATGAAGAATACCGGCGGCGCGACCGCCCCGGGCAGCGGGATTACTGAGACCCGGCGCCCGCTCAGAACAGGGCCAGCTGGCCGTGCGGTGCCGGCGGGCGGAAGCGAGTGCAGTCCAGCGGCGCGATACCCGGGAAGCCCAGTCGGCGCACCGCCAGCCGGAAGCGTTGGGCCAGCAGGTCGGCATACACGCCTTCCCCGGTCATGCGGCTGCCGAAGCGGGCGTCGTTGTCGCGGCCGCCGCGGCTGGCCTGCACCCGGCGCATCACATGCCCCGCCGCTGTGGGGGCGACGGCGTCCAACCAGGCGCGGAACAGCGGCGCGACCTCCAGCGGCAGGCGCAGCAGGGTATAGCTGGCGTCGCTTGCCCCGGCGTCCCGACCGGCCGCCAGCAAGGTCTCCAGCTCGGGCTCGGTCAATACCGGGATCACCGGGGCCACAGCGATCCGAACCGGAATACCGGCGGTGGCGA
>JBFZDU010000315.1:0-15297 GCA_041307205.1 Gammaproteobacteria bacterium
CGGAGAGACGCGCCCGCAGCCGCAACGCGGCCTGGCTGTGGATCTGGCAAACCCGCGACTCGCTGACCCCCAGTACCTGGCCGATCTCACGCAGGTTCAATTCCTCGTCATAGTAGAGCGCGATCACCAAGCGCTCGCGTTCCGGCAGGGTGGCTATGGCGTCCGCCAGGGCGCGCTTGAAGTCGCCCTTTTCCAGATCGTCCACCGGGCTCTCCAGCAGCGAGTTCTTGCCCTTGCTGGAACCGGACATCACGCCGTCGGCCGGCACGACTTCACCGACCTCCGAGAGTTCCTCGTAGCTGAAAATGCGCGAGCCCGAGGCATCCTGCAGAATGTGGTGGTACTCATCCAGCGAGATCCCCAGGGTCCTGGCGACCTCTACATCGCGAGCGTCACGCCCGGTCTCGTGCTCGATCTCACGCATGGCGTCGGCGACCTGGCGGGCCTTGCGGTGCACCGAGCGCGGGGTCCAGTCCGAACGGCGAATCTCGTCCAGCATGGCGCCACGGATGCGGATCCCGGCATAGGTCTCGAAGCTCGCCCCCTGGCTGGGGTCGTAGTTGCGGCTGGCTTCGAGCAGGCCGATCATGCCGGCCTGGATCAGGTCTTCCGCCTGCACGCTGGGCGGCAGGCGGTTCATCAGGTGGTAGGCGATACGTTTGACCAGCGGCGCGTGCCGCGTCACCAGATCGTCATAGCCCTTGCTCGTGGCCCGGGCATAGGTGGCCAGACTGCTCACAGCGCGATCTCCCCGATTTCACTGGAATATTGAATTAAGCGCTCGACGAAAAACTGCACTTGACCGTTGGCCCCTTCGCTGCGCGGCCAGGTATCGATGCGTTTCGCGAGATTCTTGAAGGCCTGCGCGGCGCGACTGCGCGGATAGGCCTGCACCACCGGGCGTTGTGCCCGCACGGCCTTGCGCAGGTAATCGTCATACGGGATCGCGCCCATGAAACTCATGGTCACATCCAGATAGCGGTCGGCGACCCGACACATCTTGTTGTAGAGCTCGCGCCCTTCCTGGGCAGACCGCACCATGTTGGCGAGAACCCGGAACCGGTGATGCCCATAGTCCCGGTTCAGCAGCTTGATGATGGCGTAGGCGTCGGTTATTGACGCCGGCTCGTCGCATACAACCACCACCAGTTCGTGCGCCGCGCGCGAGAAACTGATAACCGTGTCGGAAATGCCCGCCGCGGTGTCGATGATGAGCGTGTCGATACCGCTGCCAATGTCGGCAAAGGCGCGGATCAGCCCCGTGTGCTCCGCGCCAGTCAGTTCAGCGAGTTGCTTCAACCCCGAGGCACCGGGTACCACGCGGATGCCGCCCGGCCCCTCGATCACGACTTCGTCCAAGGTACGCTCGCCGGCGAATACGTGCGAAAGGTCGTAGGACGGGTGCAAGCCCAGCACCACGTCGACATTGGCCAGTCCCAGGTCCGCATCGAGCAGCATGACCTTGTTGCCGACCTCGGCCAAGGCCACCGCCAAGTTCACTGCAACATTGGTCTTGCCCACCCCGCCCTTGCCACCGGTAACGGCAATGGCACGCACCGGGCGCGGCGTGACCATCTGCCGCAGACCCGCGGCCTGGTCCCGGTTCACTTCAGAGCTGAGCATGGGCACGGGCTCCTGCGTAGGCGAAGGCGAGATAGTCGGTGTCAGGCTCGACGGCCTGCTGTTCGGCCAGTTCGGCGGCGCGATTGACCAGTGGGTGGGCGCGCGCGACCTGCAGGTCCTCGGGCACGCGCTGCCCGTCGGTGATGAAGGCCAATGCCAGCCCATGCCGGACCACCGTGGACAGCACCCCGCCCAGTGAGGCGGCCTCGTCCAACTTGGTGAGGACGCAGGCATCCGGCGTCAGGGTGCCGAACAGCGCGGCGGCACGATCCAGCGCCTGGGGCTCGGTGGTGGCGGACAGGGCCAGCAGGCGCACGATGGCGTGGCGACTCTCGTTCAGGACCGCCAGCTGCTCGGCGAAGCGTTCGTTGTTCACGCCCATCCCAGCGGTGTCGATCAACACCAGCTGCCGATCGGTCAGGGCATCGAGCACGCTGTCGAGCTCGACCGCGGTGGCCGCGGTGCGCACCGGCACGTTGAGGATGCGTCCGTAGGTATGCAGCTGGTCGCGCGCACCGATGCGGTAGTTGTCTACGGTCACCAGGGCGACATGACGGTGGCCGTGACGCAGTGCAAAGCGCGCGGCCAATTTCGCGATGGTGGTGGTCTTGCCAACCCCGGTCGGGCCGACCAGCGCCGCCACGCCGCCGCGGTCGAGCAGCTCGTTCTCGAACGGCCGCAACTCGCCGGCGAGCAGGTACAGCGCCTTGCGCCAGCCCAGCTCCGGATCGCTGGCCTCGCCGATGCGCTCGGCCAGGCCGCGCGCAAGGTCGGCGGCCAGGCCCATCCCGATCAGGCGCCGCAACAGTTCACGGGTCACCGGGCGGCGCTGACCGAGATCGCGCCAGGACAGTTCGCTCAGTTCGGTCTGCATCAGGCGCCGCAGCTCCTGCATCTCGCGGCGCATCTCGGCCAGGGCATCGGCGGTGGCGGGTGCCGCAGGACTGGCACTGCGGGTCTCGCGGCGCGGGCGCGGCGCGGCGCGGGCGCCCGGGTCGATGCGTTGGTCGAGGGTTTCGGTGGGCGGCGTCTGCTCCAAGTCGACCGCCGCCATCAACTCCACACCGCCATCGATGGTCTTGTTGGACAGGATGACCGCGTCCGCCCCGAGGGTCTCGCGGACCATGCGGATGGCCTGGCGCATATCCTGCGCGACGAAGCGCTTAACCTTCATGCCTGGCGGCCCTCACCAAGGGACCGCCGTTGCGGTCCCGGTTAACTGTGCTGGTCGCTCCGCCCGATGGTGGCGACCACCCTGATCTGCCGGTTGTCCGGGATCTCGTTGTAGGAGAGGACGTGCAAGCCCGGCACGCTGTGGCGGACGAACTTGGACATCCAGGTCCGGACCGCCGCGGCCACCAGCAGGACGCACTCCTGCCCGGCGAGCTCCTGCTGGCGGGCCGTCGCGACCAGCGACTTCTGCAGTCGCTCCAGTAGTCCCGGTTCCAGCCCGGCGCCCTCCTCTCCCGACGCCTGCAAGGTATTTTGCAAGAGTCGTTCCAATCCGGGATCAAGCACAGCGACAGGAATTTCTTCTGCTGGACCAATGAGTTGCTGCACAATGGAGCGGGACAGGGCAACTCTGACGGCGGCGGTCAGAACGCCGGCATCCTGACTCCGATGGGCATACTCCGCCAAGGTTTCGGCGATGTTGCGCATGTCGCGCACCGGCACACCCTCGCTCAGCAGGTTCTGCAGGACCTTGAGCACCACCGCCAGGGGCAGGGTCTTGGGCACCAGTTCCTCGGCCAGCTTGGGCGCCACCTGGCCGAGGTTGTCGAGGAGTTGCTGAACCTCATCGTGACCGAGCAGCTCGGCGGCGTGGCGCTGCAACAGGTCGCTCAGGTGGGTGGCGATCACGGTGCTGGCGTCGACCACCGTGTAACCGAGCGCCTGGGCGTGATCGCGCTGGCCCGGGTCCACCCACACCGCCTCCAGCCCGAACGCCGGGTCGCGGGTCGGCGTGCCCGGCAGGCTTCCGAACACCTTGCCGGGGTTGATCGCCAGGTCGCGGTCCGGAAAGACCTCCGCCTCGCCCAGCGGGACGCCGTGCAAGGTGATGCGGTAGGTGTTGGGCGCCAGTTCGAGGTTGTCGCGAATGTGGACCGACTGCACCAGGAAGCCAAGTTCCTGCGACAGCTTCTTGCGCACGCCTTTGATCCGGGTCATCAGCTGGCCGCCCTGGTTGCGGTCGACCAGGGGGATCAGGCGATAACCCACCTCCAGGCCGATGATGTCGACCGGCGGCACGTCGTCCCAGGTCAGTTCACGATGCTCGGCCGCCACCGGCTCGCTGGAGGCGGTGACCGCCGGCGCGGGCGCGGCGGCGCGGCGCTGGCGCTGCGCAACCAGGTAGCCCAGGCCACCGATCGCCCCGCCCAGCAGCAGGAAAACCAGGTTGGGCATGCCCGGGATCAGTCCCAGCAACACCAGCACCGTGGCGGTGACCGCCAGCACCCGGGGCTGGTTCAGCAGCTGCGAGGCGACCTGCTCGCCGACATCCTGGGCGCTCGATACCCGCGTGACGATCATGGCCGCCGAGGTCGCCAGCAGCAGCGCGGGGATCTGGGCGACCAGGCCATCCCCGATGGTCAGCAGCACATAGAACTGCAGGGCGGTGGCGAAGCTGAGGTCGTGCTGGCCGACACCGATCGCCAGGCCCCCGGCGATGTTGATGAGCAGGATCAGGATGCCGGCGATGGCATCACCGCGCACGAACTTGGAGGCGCCGTCCATGGCGCCGTAGAAATCCGCCTCGCGCGCGACCTCTTCGCGCCGGGCACGCGCCTCGTCCTGGTTGATCAGGCCAGCGTTGAGATCGGCGTCGATGGCCATTTGCTTGCCCGGCATGGCGTCCAGAGTAAATCGGGCCGACACCTCGGACACGCGCCCGGCGCCCTTGGTCACCACCACGAAGTTGATGATCACCAGGATGAAGAACACCACCAGGCCGACCGCGTAGTTGCCGCCGATGACAAAGGCGCCGAACGCCTCGATCACCTTGCCGGCCGCGTCGCCGCCGTTGTGGCCCTCCAACAGCACGACCCGGGTCGAGGCCACGTTCAGGGCCAGCCGCAGCAGGGTGGCGACCAGCAGCAGCGACGGAAACACCCCGACGTCGAGCGGCCGCAACGCATACACCACCACCAGCAGCACCACCAGGGACAGCGCGATGTTGAACGTGAAGAACAGGTCGAGCAGGAACGGCGGCAGCGGGATCACCACCATCGCCAGCAGCATCAGGATCACCAGCGGCGCGCCCAGGCCGCGGGCCCCTATGGTCCTGAAGTTCTGCAGCAGCAGTGCGGCGTTCATGCCTGGCCCCAGTTGGACAGGCCAAGGGTCGAGGGCCAAGGGCCATGGACCAAGGGCAGAAGCAGGGCGTCATACATGTGCTAGTCCTCGGTACCCGGCCCTTGCGCCTCGGCCCTTTGTTGAGGGCCATCGGTCCGCAAGTCCTCCGGCACCGGAAACTCCGCCGGTACCGGCGGGATGGCGCCGCCGTGCTCGCGGTACACCCGCAGCTGGAACACGTAGGCGAGCAACTGCGCGACCGCCAGGTACAGGCCGGCCGGGATGGGGGCTTCGAGTTCAGTGTTGAAGTACAGGGCGCGCGCCAGCAGCGGCGCCTCGACAGTGGGCACCGCGTGCGCCTCGCCGATGCGCCGGATATTGGCCGCCACCAGGTCCGCGCCCTTGGCCACCAGGATCGGTGCGCGCATGCGTGCCTGGTCGTAACGCAACGCCACGGCATAATGGCTGGGGTTGGTGACGATCACGTCGGCCTTGGGCACCTCCTCCATCATGCGGCGCTGCGCCATTTCGCGTTGCAGTTGGCGGATGCGCCCGCGCACTTCGGGCTTGCCCTCGGTCTCCTTGAGTTCATCGCGCAGCTCCTGCTGGGTCATCTTGAGCTGGCGCCGGTGATCCCACAGTTGAAAGGGCACATCCACCACGGCCATGACCACCAGCGTGCTGGCGAGAATGATGCCGGCCCAACCCAACAAGGCCGTGCCGTCGACGATGGCCCGGTTCACTTCGATGCGTCCCAGATGGATCAGCTCCGGTGCCCACCACCACAGCAGCAGGGTCGCGACACCGCCGATCAGCAGGAATTTGCCCAGTGCCTTGAGCAGTTCCATCAACGCCTTGGCCGAGAACATCCGGGTGAAGCCCTTGATCGGATTCAGCTTGCTGAACTTGGGGGTCAAGGCCTCGGCGCTGACGTTGAAGCCGCCCAGCGCCACCGAGGCCAGCACCGCCACCACCAGCATGATGCCGAAGAACGGCAGCAGCATGATCAGGGCGGCATGGATCGATTCGGTGAGATGGCCGAGCAGCGCAGCGGGGTCGAAGACATCCTCCCGCGTCAGGGTGAAGTTGGCAGCGAACAGATCCTCCATACCCGCGGCGAAGTGGCCGCCCATGCCGAGCAGCGACGCGGCCCCCACCAGGGTCACCGCCAGGGTATTGAGTTCGCGCGAGCGCGGCACCTGGCCCTTGCGGCGGGCATCCTGCTGGCGTTTGGCGGTAGGTTCCTGGCTCTTTTCCTGGCCGTCGTCGTTTTCAGCCATGCATCACCTCGTCGCCAGCACTTGTCCGGTAAAGGCGAATGCCTCCTGCACCAGGTCGTCGAAGCCCTGCAGCACCTGCGGCAGCGTCGCCCACATCAGCAGCAAGCCCATCAGGATGGTGACCGGAAAGCCAACCGCGAAGATGTTGAGCTGCGGCGCGGCACGCGTGACCACGCCCATGCCCAGGTTGACCAACAGCAGCGCGACCAACACCGGCATCGCCATCGCCACCCCGGCCGCAAACATGCGCGTGCCCCAGGTCAGCAGCTCCCAAATGCCGGCGCGGGTCAAACCGTCGGCAGCCACCGGCAACACGGCGAAGCTGTCCACGAGCAGGCCGATCAGGACCAGGTGTCCGTTGCCGAGCAGAAAGGCCAGCATTGCCAGGATCAGCCAGTACTGCGACACCACGGGCACCTGCACACCGTTCTGCGGATCCATCATGTGTGCGAAACCCAGACCCATGCTGTAGGCCATGACCTGGCCACCGAAGATCAGCGCACCGAACGCCATCTGCAGCAGGAATCCCATGACCACTCCAATGGCCAACTGTTGCAAGGCAATCAATAGCGCCGCGGCGCTGAAAGTGGCAACCACCGGGGCCGGCGTGAGCAGCGGCGCCACCAACCAGGTGATCAGCACCGCCAGCAGGACTTTGAAGCGTGCCGGAATCTGGCGGATGTTCAACACCGGCGCCGCCATGATCAGCGCCCCGATGCGCAGCAACGGCCACAGGAAATCCGCGAGCCATTGCGCGAGTTGGGCATCGGTCACGCTGGGCATGGGGCGGCACCGGCCCTCAGCCCAGCAGGTACGGGAGGTTGGCGAAGAGTTTCTCCGTGAACCCCAGAATCTGGCGCAGCATCCAGGGTCCGGCCAAGAGCAGCACGATCGCCACCACCAGCAGCTTGGGGACAAAGCTCAGGGTCATCTCGTTGATCTGCGTCGCGGCCTGGAACATGGCGATCACCAGGCCCACCACCAGCGAGGCAAGCAGCACCGGGGCCGCCAGCAACACTGTCACTTCGAGAGTCTGACGACCGATTTCCATGACGGCATCCGCGTTCATGCTCGGCCCTCACACGTAGAAGCTGGATGCCAGGGTGCCCAGGACCAATGCCCAGCCGTCCACCAGGACGAACAGCATGATCTTGAACGGCAGCGAGATGATCAGCGGCGACAGCATCATCATGCCCATGGACATGAGGATGCTGGCCACCACCAGATCGATCACCAGGAAGGGGATGAACAGCAGGAAGCCGATCTGAAATGCGGTCTTTAGTTCGCTGGTGGCGAAGGCCGGCAGCAACAGTTCGAAGGGCACCTCGGCCTCGGCCTGAAACTCCTCCTTGCCCGAGATGCGGGCGAACAAAGCCAGGTCATCGTCGCGGGTCTGCGCCAGCATGAACTCGCGCAGCGGCCGCTGGGCGACGTGGAGGGCGTCGCCGGCGCTCACCTGTTCGTTCAGGTACGGCGCCAACGCCGTGTCGTACACTTCGCTGAACACTGGCGACATGATGAACACGGTCAGAAACAGGGCCAGCCCGACCAGGATCTGGTTGGACGGCGTCTGCGCCGTGCCCAGCGCCTGGCGCAGGATCGCCAGCACGATCACGATGCGGGTGAACGAGGTCATCAGCATGAGCCCCGCTGGCAGCAGGCTCAGCGCGGTCATGAACAGCAGCACCTGGATGGTCAGGCTGTAGGTCTGGCCACCGGCACCGTCGGGCGCCACGGTCAGGGCCTCGACGCCGGGCGCGGCCGGCGCCAAGGCCGGCAGTAACAGCAGGGCGCACACCAGCCAAGGCATTACTGCGCCACCTCGGGCGTCACGGCATCCTGCAGGCGGCGCACAAACTCACCGGAGTCCGCGGCCGCATCCCTGGCCAGGACATGCAAGGTCTGCACCCGGCCCGGGGCCACCCCCACCAGCAGGCGCGTGCCGTCGACCGACAGCAGCACGGCGCGCTCGCGCGGTCCCAGCGACACCCCGCCGAGGATCTGCACCCCGCCTTTACCAGCGCCGGGCACGTGACCGAGGCGCTTGAGCATCCAGGCCAGGCCCAGGATCAGCGCCAGCACCAACACCAGGCCGCCGACGGTCTCCAGCAAGTGCGTACCCGACAACGGCGGTTCGGCGAGGCGCGTCCCGCTTTCCGCCGCCGCCACCGGCAGCCCGGCCAAGACCCCCAGGCAACACAGTCCGAACCGCTGGCACACCCTGGGGCTCATGACTTGAGGCGCTTGATGCGGTCACTGGGACTGATGATGTCGGTGAGCCGGATGCCGAACTTTTCGTTCACCACCACCACCTCGCCCTTGGCGACCAGGGTGCCGTTCACCATGACGTCCATGGGCTCGCCGGCCAGCCGGTCCAGTTCCACCACCGAGCCTTGGTTGAGCTGCAGCAGGTTGCGGATGTTGATCCGGGTGCGGCCGATCTCCATGGCGATGATCACGGGCACGTCCAGGATGGCGTCGAGCTTGATGTCTGCACCGGCGGGCTCGCCCGGCTCGGCTTCGAGTTCCGGCAGGTCGGCCGCGCTCACACCCTGCTCGCCCAAGGCTGCGGCCCACTCGTCGGCCAACTGCTGGTCGCTGGATTTGGCTTTCTCGCTCATGGTCTTACCTTGTCGAATTCCTGGGCCCGGTCGGCACCAGTTCGCCCCCTCGGGCGGATTTTTCGTTGTGCTGCGTCAGGTACGCCAACTCCTGCAGCTGGCGACCCTTGCCGCGGCGGACCCACTCGCTGATCTTGATCGCGTAGTTGCCGTTCGCAGTGCCGAGCGCGCCGCGGCATACCGGGACGTCCTCGGCGCGCAACTCCAGCAGGTCCTCGACGTCGAGCGGGATGATGTCGCCGACCTGCAGTGCCGCCAGCTGGCGCAATGACAAGGTCGCCTCGCCGAGCACACTCGACAGCTCCAGCTCGGCGCGCATCACTTCTTCCTTCATGGCCTGCTCCCAACGTTCGTCGCGCTCGCCGCGGTCGCTCTGCACCCCGGCGTCGAGCAGCTCGCGCAGCGGCTCCAACATGGCGTAGGGCAAGCAGATGTAGAAGTCGCCGTTGCCGGCCTCTAGGTCGACGTTAAAAGTGGTGACGACCACCACCTCCGAGGGCGACACGATGTTGGCAAACTGCGGGTTCACCTCGGATCCGAGGTAGGAGAATTCGATGTCCAGCACCGGCTCCCATGCCAGCTTGAGGTCCTTGAAGGCCACCTCCAGCAACATCTGAATGACCCGCGTTTCGGTAGGCGTGAAATCGCGGCCCTCGATCTTGGTGTGGAAGCGCCCGCTGCCGCCGAAGAAGTTGTCGACCACGCTGAACACCAGTTTGGGATCCAGCACACACAGCCCCTTGCCGCGCAGCGGGGCGACCTTGACCAGATTGAGGCTGGTTGGCACGAACAGGCTGTGCACGAACTCGGAAAACTTCAGCATCTGCAGCCCGGATACCGAGATGTCGGCACTGCGGCGCAACATGTTGAACAAACTGGTACGGAAATAACGCGCGAAGCGCTCGTTGATCATTTCGAGCGTCGGCAGCCGGCCACGCACGATGCGGTCCTGGCTGGCGAAGTCGTAAACACGGGCGACGGAGGGATCGCCGCGGCCGTCCAACTCGGTCTCGACGGCACCGCTGTCGACACCGTGCAACAGGGCATCGATTTCTTCTTGTGACAGGAGATCGTGGGCGCTCATGGTCTACTGCAGCACGAATTGCGTGAAGTACACGGCCTCGACCCTGGGCTTGGCCACGCCGACGGATTGGAGCTTGTTGATCAGTTCGTCACGCAGTTGCCCCTGCAGGCGTTCCCGGCCCGCCCGGGTGTAGAGGGTGTCGGCCTGTTGCGCGGACAGCAGATCGAAAAGGTGATGTCGGAGCATCGGGGCATGCTTTTTCAGGACCGCGCCGAGGGTCGGGTCGGTGGTATAAACCTGCAACGCGGCCTGCAGCATCCTGGCCTTGCCCCCCGGCGGCAGGTTGACCACGAACTCGGGTTTCAGGTCGTGGTAGGCAGGTTCGCCGGCCACCTCCGGCGCAGGGTCCGCGGCCGCGTCCGGGGCCTCCTCTGCGCCGAGCAGCAGCCATGCCGCAACGCCGCCGCCCAGCAGCGCCGCGGCCGCGGCGCCGAGCAGCAGCGACTTCCGCCTGCCGCCACCGCCACCGCCGACATCCGGCGCAGGCTGCTTGTCTTGGTCTTTGGGCATCGCACGCTCCACAGGGCTTGGGAACGCCGCGCCGGGCATACGCCAGGTGGGCGACACCCTCGAAAAGCAAACCTTATGCCACGCGAGCGATGGAAATTTTGTATCTATGATTCATGCGGTTACGATCAGCGCTCGGATCGGCGTCGAAGCTTTGACGATGCCGCGGCCAAGTTGCAGGCGGTTTTCCGGCGGGTTAAGCCGTCTGCTTGGCGAGCGCCGGCACTGCCCTGGTCAGCGCCGCAGCACCTGTAGCCAGCGCCAGAAATTCAGTAGCCCGATCAGGGAGCCCGCCACGTAAGTAAGGGCCGCCGCGCGCAGGATCCGGCGGGCCGGCCCCATCTGGGACGCAGCGAGGTAACCGGATGCCAGCAGCGGCAGCGCCTTGCGGAAACTCGCATCCAGCTCCACCGGCAGGGTGACGAGCTGCACCACCACGCCCACGCCCATGACCAGGAAAGCAGCCAGCGCCATGAGCAGCCCGGGCGACGGCAGTCGGGCGACGAGCACCAGCACCGGTGCCAGGAACAGCAGGAACGAGCCGATCTTTTGGGCGGTGCCGGCCAGCAGGGCCAGGCGTTGCCGCCAACGGAACAGCGGTTCGTCCGCGGCATGCTGCAAGGCGTGGCCGACCTCATGCGCCGCCACCGTGATCGCGGTCAGGGTGCGGCCGGCGTGCTTGTCGGGCGTCAGGCGCACCGCCTTGGCCACCGGGTCGTAGTGGTCGCCGCGCGCGTCCGCTTCGACCTTGACCTCGCCCAGCCCGTAACGGTCGAGCAGGTGGCGTGCCAGCTCGCCCCCACTACCGGGGAAGTTCGCTTCGGGCTGGCGGTTGTAGCGGTTCAGTACGCGCTGCACCCACAGCTGCGGCCCCAGCAAGGCCGCGACCAATGCCACCAGGATCAACAGCCCGGCCATTCCGTCACCCTGTTCAGCTGTTCGCTTGTTCGACCCATTGCCCGGCTGCTGGTGCCGTGCCGCAGGCGCAGCGACGCGGATTGGAAACCGCCCAGGCCGGAGCGGCGGCGCGGCGGTTCGCCCTCGGCCCGATCTCGAAAATCCAGGCGGCGCCTCAACCCCGCGCCGCGGCCCGCTCGCCCGCGGCCACGTCGACCCGCACCAGCAGCGCCGCCCCGGCGACGAATAGCACCAGCAGGGACAAAATGCCGGCCCGCGAGTCGCCGCTGGCAACCGCCACCCAGCCCACCAGCAGCGGGCCGAACACGGCCGCGAACTTGCCCAGCATGTTGTAGAAGCCGAAGAACTCGCCGGCGCGTGCCGGCGGCACCAGTCGGGCGTACAAAGACCGGCTCAGCGCCTGAATCCCGCCCTGCACCAGCCCGATCATCACCGCCAGGGCGTAGAATTCCCAGGCCTGCTGCAGGCGCCAGGCCCAGAATACCGCCAGCACGTACACCAGGATCGCGATCCAGATGCCGCGCTTGGGGCCGAGGCGCTCGCCAATGCGGCCGAAAACCAGGGCCGCCGGAAATCCGACCAGCTGGGTCAACAGCAGCGCGCTCAGCAGATCCGAAGCCTCGAAACCTATGGCCAGTCCATAGTCCACGGCCATGCGCACAATGGTGTCGACCGCATCTATGTACAGCCAGTAGGCGAGCAGGAACAACCACACCTGGCGGTAGCGGCGCAGGTGCCGAAAGGTGTCCAGCAGTTGCCGGAAGGTGCCGCGCACGGCCCGCACCAGCCCGGGCGGCGCGACCGCCGGCCGCTGCTCGTCGACGAACAACAACAGCGGGATGGTGAACAGCGCCCACCACAAGGCGACGCTGAGAAAGGCCACCTGCACCGCGCTGGCGGCGTCGGCCAGGCCAAACCAGTGCGGCCAGTTGACCATGGCGACATTGCCGGCGAACAGCAGTCCGCCGCCCAGGTAACCCAGCCCGAAACCCAGCGCCGATACCCGGTCGAGGCGGTGCCGCGGGGCGGCGTCGAGCAACAGCGCGTCGTAGCACACGTTGCCGCCGGAGTAGCCGATGATGCCCAGGCCGTAACATAGCAGCGCCAACTGCCAGGCGCCCTGCGCCACCAGGTACAGGGCGGCCGACATCAGCACGCCGAGGAAGGCAAACAGGAACAGCAGCTTCTTCTTCATGCCGCCGCGATCGGCCAGGGTGCCCAGCAGCGGGGCGAGCAGGACCACCAGCAGGCTGGCGCCGGCATTGGCAACGCCCAGACGCAGGGTCGAGTCGGTGGCGGCGACGTCCGCGGCCCAATAGGACTTGAAGAATACCGGGAAAAAGCCCGCCATCACGGTGGTCGCAAAGGCCGAATTGCCCCAGTCGTACAGGGCCCACGACCAGATGGCGCGGGTGCCCGGCGCCCCCCCGGCAGGCAGCGTCATGTCTTGATCCCCACGCCGCGACGCAGCAGCCACAGGCTGTAGGCGAGCAGGCCGACGATGAACCCCAGGATGATGCCGAAGGCCAGGTACAGCGGGATGTCGGACACGCCCAACAGGCCGTAGCGGAAGGCGTTGATCATGTACAGCACCGGGTTGGCGAGCGACACGTCCTGCCAGAACTCGGGCAGCAAGCGGATCGAATAGAAGACCCCACCCAGGTAGGTCAGGGGCGCCAACACAAAGGTGGGCACGATGGAGATGTCGTCGAAGCTGTTCGCGAACACGGCGTTGATGAAGCCGGCGGTGGCGAACAGCACCGAGGTCAGGACGAACACCAGCAGGGTGACCGGGTAACTGTGAATCCGCAGGTCGGTGAACAGCAGCGCGACTATGGTCACGACCACCCCCACGACCAGGCCACGCGCCACCCCGCCGGCAACATAGCCGCCGAGGATGATCCAGTTGGGCACCGGCGCGATCAACAGTTCCTCAACATGGTGCTGGAACTTGCTGGAGTAGAAACTCGACACCACGTTGGCGTAGCTGTTGGCAATCACCGCCATCAGGATGAGCCCGGGGACGATGAAGTCGATGTAGCGAACCCCGTCCATCGCGCCGATCTGCGCCCCGATCAGGGTACCGAAGATGATGAAGTACAAGGCGGTGGTGATGGCCGGCGGCAGGATGGTCTGTACCCAGATGCGCGTGAAGCGCAGCACCTCCTTGGTGAGGATGGTGCGGAACGCGTTCCAGTAACGGCCCCGACGGGTCATGCCGCGGCTCCGCGACCCTTCTGCAGCAGGCCGATGAACAACTGTTCGAGCCGATTCTGCTTGTTGCGCAGGCTGAGCACCTGGATGCCGTGCGCGCTCAGGGCGGTGAACAGGTCGTTGATGCGCTGCGCCTTCGGCACCGCCACCTC
Source organism: Gammaproteobacteria bacterium (assembly GCA_041307205.1). Classification (GTDB taxonomy): domain Bacteria; phylum Pseudomonadota; class Gammaproteobacteria; order Chromatiales; family Chromatiaceae; genus JARRQB01. The sequence goes on from JBFZDU010000315.1 coordinate 13,694, forward strand.
CAGGGTATCCTCGTCGACCAGCTGCAGCGCGAAGCCCGGGATCTCAGGCGCGGCGCACAGCGGCGCGCCCAGGGTCAGCACGAAGGTCTCGACGTGCAGCTGCCGCAGCAGCTGGCGCATGGCCGCACGCTCGACGATCCGCCCGTCCGCGATAATAGCGATGTGGCGGCACAGGCTCTCGGCCTCTTCGAGGTAGTGGGTGGTGAGGATGATGGTGGTGCCCTGGCGGTTGGTCTCGCGCAGGAAATCCCACATGCCGCGCCGGATCTCGATGTCGACGCCGGCGGTCGGCTCGTCCAGGATCAGCAGGCGCGGTCGGTGCACCAGGGCGCGCGCGATCATCAGGCGGCGTTTCATGCCCCCGGACAGTTGCCGCGATTCGGTATCGCGGCGGTCCCACAGGTCGAGTTGCCCAAGAACCTCGCGGGCCCGGCCATAGGCCTCGCGCCGCGGTATGCCGTAATAGCCGGCCTGGTTGACCACGATCTCGAGCGCTGGTTCGAACTGGTTGAAGTTGAACTCCTGCGGCACCAGGCCGATGTGCGCCTTGACCGCCTCGGGTGCCTGGTCGAGATCGGCGCCGAACACCCGCACGGTCCCGGCGGTCTTGGTCACCAGCGAGGTGACGATGCCGATGGTGGTCGACTTGCCCGCACCGTTGGCCCCGAGCAGCGCAAAAAAGTCGCCCTCGGGCACGTCCAGGTCGATGCCGCGCAGGGCCTCGAAGCCATTGGCGTAGGTCTTGCGCAGCGCCGCGAGGTACAGGGCCGGTTCGGTCATGCCGGTTGGGCCGAGTCTGCCTGCAGCACCTCAGCCGGCACCCATTCGGGCGGCGCAGCGCGCGGCGCCGTACAAGGCCAGGTTGCCGTCGGTGACCAGGTGCACCGGCATGCGTCGCATCAGCTCGCGCATGCGGCCCTTGGCGAAGAAGGCGTCCAGGAACCCGGCGGCCGCGAACCGCGCCGCGATCTTGGGCGCGATGCCGCCGGTGAGGTAGACGCCGCCGGTAGCCATCAGCTTGAGTGCGTGATTGCCCGCCTCGGCACCGAAGTAGTGGATCAACAGGTCCAAGGCCTCGACGCAGACCGGATCGCCCTGCGCCTGGGCTGCGGTGGCGATGGCTCCCGCCGGATCGCCTTCCTGCATGGCCAGCTCCAACCAATCCGGTGCGGGTCGGCCGTCGCTCTCGCGCAGGAAGGCATGCAGGTTCACCAGTCCCGGACCGGATACCACCCGTTCCCAGCTGACGTGACCGCCATAGCGGCGGGCCAACCACTGGTGCAGTGAGTAGCCCAGGGCGTTGCCCGGCGCGAAATCGCCGTGACTGCCCTCGGAGGCGAACGGGCGGTATCCCCCGGCGCACCAGATCCGACCCGCCTCGCCCAGCCCGGTCCCGGCGGCGATCACCGCCTGATTACCATGGGCGCTGGGCTCACCCGGGTAGAGCGTGATCAGGCCGGCATCGTCGAGGGTATCCAGGCCCCAGGCGGCAGCCTCCAGATCGTTGAGCAGATTCACGCCCGGCAAACCCACCTCGTCCGCCAGCGTCGCCCCGTCCAAGACCCAGGGCAGGTTGGTGATCCGGCTGCGATTCTGGTGCAAGA
>JBFZDU010000316.1:0-7848 GCA_041307205.1 Gammaproteobacteria bacterium
TGTGGGATGCGCTGGCGAGCCGGGACGTGCGCATGCTGCTGCATGCCATGCAGCACCGCTACGCCATTCCCGAGGGTTGTGCCTGGGTCAACTATGTGCGCTGCCACGACGACATCGGCTGGGCCTTTGCCGACGCCGATATCATCACGGCCGGTTATGACCCGGCTGAACACCGGCGCTTTCTGACCCGCTTTTACACCGGGCGCTTCGAGGGCAGCTTCGCGCGCGGCGCACCCTTCCAGGAAGACCCGCGCACCGGCGATGCCCGGGTGTCGGGCATGTGCGCCTCGCTGACCGGGGTCGAGCGGGCGCTGGACGAGCAGGACCAGGCGGAGTTGGGCCTGGCGGTCGGACGCATCCTGGCGCTGCACGGCGTGATCATCGCCATGGGCGGCATCCCCTTGATCTATCTGGGCGACGAGATCGCCATGCTGAACGACTACGGCTACGACAGCGACCCGGCCAAGAGCGGCGACTCGCGCTGGCTGCACCGCGCCACCTTCGACTGGGCCCGTGCCGAGCAGCGCCGCGACGGCGACTCGGTGCCCGGCCGGGTCTACCAGGGGCTGTTGCGGCTGATCCAGCTGCGTGGCCAGAACCTGGCGTTCGCCCGCGGCGAGACCGAGTTCGCCGATACCGGCAACCCGCACGTGTTCGGCTTCTTTCGCAGTCACGATCAGCACGTGGCCTACGTGCTCGTGAACTTCAGCGAACAGGAGCAGCGTCTGGAAGCGCGGCGGCTGCGCCAGATGGGCATGCGCAAGACCATGGTCGACCTGTTCGCCGGGCGGGTAATCACCGCCACCCAGGAACTGGTGATGGCACCCTACCAGCTGATGGTGCTGACGCGAGTGGCCTGAGCGGCGATCTGGCGCAGCCCGATGCCCCTCAATCGGGTGTGGGCGAGAAGCGGTAACCCTTGTGCAGCACGACCACGCCGCCGCGGGTCAGTTCGAAGCGGCGCCGGTCGTCCTCGGCGTTCATGCCGATCTGGGTGCCCGGGGGTACGACCACGTCCTTGTCGATGATGGTGCCGCGCACGCGCGCGCCGGCGCCGATCACCACCCCGTCGAACAGGATGCTGTCCTCGACGATAGCCTCGTCACCGACCCGGACATTGGAGAACAGCACCGAGTGATCGACGCCGCCGCCCGAGATCACCACCCCGCCGCCGAGCATGGAGTTCACGAATACCCCCTCGTTGCCCGAGGGACCGGGCACGGTGCGTGCCGGCGGCTGCTGCGGCTGGTAGGTGCGGATGGTCCAGTCCGGCTGGTAGATGTCCAGGGGCGGGACCGATTCGAGCAAGGCCATGTTCGCGGCATAGTAGTCGTCCACCGTGTCCAGGTTGCGCCAGTAGCGATCCTGGGTGACCCGGCCGCCGCGGCCGCCGAACCGGTAGGCGTAAACGCCGACGCCCGCGACCAAGCCGGGCAGGATGTCCCGGCCAAAGTCGTGGAAGGAAGCGGCATTGGCATGGTCGGCGTGCAGCGCCTCGATCAGGAAGTCGCGGTCGAAGACGTACACGCCCATGGAGGCGAGGGCCTGCGCCTGTCGGTCGGGCAACTGCGCAGGCACGGCCGGCTTCTCGACGAAACCCGTCACCCGACCGTCGGCGTCGGTCTGCACCACGCCGTAGCGGTGCGACTCGGCCAGCGGCACCTCCATCACGGTCAGGGTCACCGGGGCGGCGTGGTTGCGATGGAACGCCAGCAGCGCGGCGTAGTCCATGCGGTAGATGTGGTCGCCGGACAGCACCAGGACCTGCCTGGCATCGCTGCGTTCGAGCAGGTAGAGATTCTGGTAAATGGCGTCGGCCGTGCCACGGTACCAGTCCTCGCCGGTGCGCATCTGCGGTGGCACCGGGGTGATGTACTCGCCCAGTTCCGGGTTGAACAAGGACCAGCCGTCGCGCAGGTGTTTCTGCAAGGAGTGCGACTTGTACTGGGTGAGCACCAGGATGCGGCGCAGCCCCGAGTGCAGGCAATTGGCGAGTGCGAAGTCGATGATGCGGTATTTGCCGCCGAACGGGATCGCCGCCTTGGCGCGATCATTGGTGAGCGGTTGCAGCCGGGTGCCGTGGCCGCCGGCCAGAATCACAGCGAGAGCATTTTCAGGCATGGGGTGTCGGTGGGTGCGGTAGTGGCCGGTGGTCTACCCGGCGGAGTCGAGGTGGCGGGTAACCAACCAGGCATTGCCGGCCAGAAAGCTGGCACAGGCGAGCAGCGCCCAGACGATGGCGTAGCGGCTGAACAGCGGATTATCCCTGTGGCCGTCGTCCGGCTCCGGCATGGCGGTCATTCCGTGGTGGTCCTGTTGGTCTCTACGCAAAGTTCGTACCTGGATCCTGTGCAAGTGGCCACCGGCGTAAGGTTCCCGGCAGTCGCGGTCCCCCGCACCAATAGCGGACGGCGCGGGGTTGGGTGGGCCAGACTGGTGCGCACGCCGTGTTGAGGTCTGCTCAGAGCCGCTTCATGAAGGCCTTGGAGTTGCGGCGCCAATTGTAGAGGTCGCGCTTGCGTTTGGGGAGGGCGTCCAGCGGCGCCGCCTCGAAGCCGCGCTCGCGGAACCAATGAGCGGTGCGCGTGGTGAGTACGAACAGTTGCTCCAGGCCGGCGGCGCGCGCCTGGCGTTCCATGAAGGCCAGCAGGGCATCGCCACGGCCGCTGCCGCGGTAGTCCGGCCGCACCGCGACGCAGGCCAGTTCCCCCAGTCGTTCCTGCTCGAAGGGGTACAGGGCGGCGCAGCCGATCACCGTGCCGTCGCGCTCGACCACGGCGAAACGGCTGATCTCGGTCTCCAGCACCTCGCGTGCCCGTGGCACCAGCACCCCGGCCTGCTCCAGCGGGCCGATCAGCTCCAGGATGCCGCCGACATCATCGATGCGGGCCGTGCGGGTGGCCTCGTAGGGTTCCGCGGTCACCAGGGTGCCGGCGCCGTCGCGGGTGAACAGTTCTGCCAGCAGCGCGCCGTCGACCCGGCGGTCCAGGATATGCACGCGCTTGACCCCGGCCCGACAGGCCTCGGCGGCGTTGCGCAGGACCCGCTGTTCGCGGTCGGATAACCGCTTGCGTCGTGCCAGCAGCTGGTCGACATCGCGCGGCACCATGCTCTCGATCAGGCGGCCGCGTCCGTCGCTCACGGTCTCGTCGGCGAGCAGGATCAGCTTGTCGGCACTGAGCGCGGCGGCGGTGGCGCGGGCCACGTCCGCGGCGCTGAGGTTGAAGACCTCGCCGGTCGGCGAGTAGCCGAGCGGCGGTACCAGGGCGATGGCACCGCTGTCGAGCCGGCTGCGGATGGCCTCGACGTCGATCCGGCGGACCTCGCCGGTGAGGCCATAGTCGATGCCGTCGATGACACCCAGCGGTCGGGCCGTGACGAAATTGCCCGAAGCCACGCGGATGCGGGTCCCGGCCATGGGCGAGTTGGCCAGCCCCATGGAGAACAGCGCCTCGATGTCGACGCGCACCGCACCGGCCGCCTCTTTCACGCAGGCGAGCGCCGCCGTATCGGTCACGCGCAGACCGTTGACCACCGTGATCTCGGCGCTGCGCAGTTGCAGCCGTTCCTCGATCTGCGGGCGGGCGCCGTGTACCAGCACCAGCCGGATCCCCAGCCCGTGCAGCAGCGCCAGGTCGTGCACCAGGTTGCTGAAGCCCGGGTCGGCCACCGCTTCACCGCCGAACGCCACCACGAAGGTGCGGCCACGGTGGGCGTGGATATAGGGCGAGGACTGGCGCAGCCAGGCGACGAATTCCGGATTGTTGCGACGCTTTTTCACGGCGGCATGATGCGCATTGTGGTGGCTTGGCGGCAACCAGCCGTTGGTGGCCGGCTGCCGGTCTGCAGCCGAACGCCGGGGGCTGGCAGCTGGTTGCTCACAGGCAAAACTCCCTGATCAGTCCTTGCACCAGCCGCACGCCCGGTGCCACCCGGTCCAGGGCCAGGAACTCGTCCGGCTGGTGCGCCTGGGCGATGTCGCCGGGGCCCAGGATGATGGTCTGCAGGCCCAGGCTGTTGAGGTAGGGCCCCTCGGTGCCGAATGCCACCGCCTCGGCAGTGTGCCCGGTCAGCCGTTCGGCGGACTGCACGATCGCGGCGCTGGCGTCGGTCTCCATCGCCGGGATGCCCTCGAACAGGGGCACGCGCTCGAGTTGCAGGCCGCTGTCGGCCAGCAGGGTGCCCAGGCGCCGGTCCAGGTCGCCGCGCAGCGCGGCGAGGTCCATGCCGGGGAGGGGCCGGAGGTCGAAGTGCAACTCGCACTGGCCGCAGATGCGATTGGGGTTGTCGCCACCGTGGATATGGCCGAGGTTCAGGGTCGGCACCGGCACCGCGAACTGCGGGTTGCGGTGAGCCCGCTGCAGCTCGTCGCGCCAATCCAGGATGGCGCCGATCACCCGGTGCATGCCCTCCAGGGCGTTGACGCCGAGGCTGGGATCGCTGGAGTGACCGGCGCGCCCGGTCAGGCGGATCGCCTCCATGGCGATGCCCTTGTGCATGCGAATCGGTTTCAGCCCGGTCGGCTCGCCGATCACGGCATAGCGCCCGAGCCGGCGCGCGGCGTCGACCAGGGCCTTGGCGCCGCACATGCTGCTCTCCTCGTCGGCGGTGGCCAGCAGCACCAGGGGGTGCCTGAGGCGGCCGAGGTCAAGGTCGCGGATCGCCTCCAGGACGAGCGCGAAGAAGCCCTTCATGTCCGAGGTGCCCAGACCGTACAGGCGGCCGTCGCGTTCGGCGAGCCGGAACGGGTCGCTGGACCAGCGCTCGGCATCGCAGGGCACAGTGTCGGTGTGGCCGGCCAGGACCAGGCCGTCCGGACCGCTGCCGGCGGTCGCCACCAGGTTGAACTTGCCGGGCCAGCCGGGCACGGCCAGCTTCTCCACGCGCAAGCCGGCGGCGGTGCACCACTGCGCGAGCAGGTCGATCACTCCCTCGTTGCTTTGGTCCCAGGCCGGGCTGACGCTGCTCACCGAGGGGGCGGCAATCAGCCGGCGCAGCATTTCCAGAAAGGCGGGTTGTGGCATGGCGGTCGGGGCTGGGCTCGCGGTTGGTCGATTGGGGGTCTGCGCCGGGCGCGCGGCAGGCCGGTTTCAGTCGCTCAGGCAATCGTCTTCGCCGGCGGCGAGCTTGTCCACCCAGGCGTCCATGCGCGCCTTCTCACGGCGCAGGAACTCCGCATCGCCGTGGACCTGGGTGATCACGCTGATCCCCTGGCCCCACGCCAGCACCCGGCGCGCCAGTTCGCGGGCCCGCCCGGCATAGCCCAGTTCGGCCAGCTGGTCGGCCAGCCAGTCCTCGAACACCAGGAACAGCGCGCGGGCCTCGGCCTGCAGCTCGCGTTGCTCCTTGCCCAGTTCGGTATTGAGCGAGCCCATGGGGCAGCCGTATTGCTGCAGGGATTCGACGCTGCCGGGCAGGATGTCGAGGAAGCGCTTGATGCGCTCGAGCGGGGTACGGTAGGTCTCGGTCCAGGTCTGCAGCATGCCGCGGATACGTTCCAGCCGGTACTGGATGGCCGCTTTCAGGATTTCGTCCTTGGTCTTGAAGTAGTAATAGATATTGCCGCGCGGTACGCCCGCGGCCTCGACCACGTCGGTGAAGGAGGTGCGGTTGTAGCCCTTGTGGTAGAAGAGCCGGTTGGCGGCCTCGACGATACGCTGGCGGGTGCGTTCGCTCTTGCGTGGCATGGCTTGGATCACGGCGGCAAGCAGTATTATCGCAAACTATAAGACATTTGTCCTAGTTTGCCAAAGTCAGGCGGCCGGGCCGCGACGGTCGTTTGTCGACGGCACTTGAGGGATAATCGGCGGCCCCACAGCAGCGCAGATTTCGAGGCCGCCATGCCCCAGTACCGCTCCCGCACCACCACCCACGGCCGTAACATGGCCGGTGCCCGCGCCTTGTGGCGCGCCACCGGGATGAAGGACGGCGATTTCGACAAGCCGATCATCGCGGTGGCCAACTCCTTCACCCAGTTCGTCCCCGGTCATGTGCACTTGAAGGACCTGGGGCAGTTGGTGGCGCGCGAGATTGAGCGCGCCGGTGGCGTGGCCAAGGAATTCAATACCATCGCCGTCGACGACGGCATCGCCATGGGCCACGGCGGCATGCTGTACTCGCTGCCCTCGCGCGACATCATCGCCGACAGCGTCGAGTATATGGTCAATGCCCATTGCGCCGACGCCCTGGTGTGCATCTCCAACTGCGACAAGATCACCCCCGGCATGCTGATGGCCGCGCTGCGCCTGAACATCCCCACGGTATTTGTCTCGGGCGGCCCCATGGAGGCGGGCAAGGTGCGGCTGGCCGGCAAGGGGGAACTGAAGCTGGACCTGGTGGACGCCATGGTCTCGGCGGCAGACCCGCGCGAGAGCGATGCCGACGTGGCGGCCATCGAGCGCTCCGCCTGCCCGACCTGCGGCTCCTGCTCCGGGATGTTCACGGCCAACTCCATGAACTGCCTGACCGAGGCGCTGGGACTCAGTCTGCCGGGTAACGGCTCGCTGCTCGCTACCCATGCCGATCGCGAGCAGTTGTTCCTGGAGGCCGGCCGGTTGGTGGTCGAACTGGCTCGGCGCTGGTACGAACAGCACGACGCCACGGCCCTGCCGCGCACTATCGCCAGCTTCCATGCCTTCGAGAACGCCATGAGCCTGGACATCGCCATGGGCGGTTCGACCAATACGGTGCTGCATCTGTTGGCGGCAGCACACGAGGGCGGGGTGGACTTCACCATGGCGGACATCGATCAGCTTAGCCGCAAGGTGCCGAACCTGTGCAAGGTCGCCCCGGCCACCCAGCAGTACCACATGGAGGACGTGCATCGGGCGGGCGGGGTGATCGGCATCCTCGGGGAGCTGGACCGCGGCGGGCTGATCCACCGCGACGTCCCGACCGTGCACGCCCCTACCCTGGGCGCGGCCCTGGAGCGCTGGGACATCGTGCGCAGCGGCGCCGAGCAGGCGCGCAACCGCTACCTGGCCGCTCCGGGCGGTGTGCCCACCCAGGTCGCTTTCAGTCAGGCCAAGCGCTGGCCCGACCTGGATCTGGACCGCGCCGGCGGCTGTATCCGCGACATCGCGCACGCCTATTCGCAGGACGGTGGCCTGGCGGTACTGTACGGCAACCTGGCCGAGCACGGCTGCATCGTGAAGACCGCCGGCGTCGACGCTTCCATCCTCAGCTTTGCGGGTCCGGCGCGCATCTTCGAGAGCCAGGATGCGGCGGTCGAGGCCATCCTCGACGACCGCATCCGGCCGGGCGACGTGCTGGTCATCCGCTACGAGGGCCCCAAGGGCGGACCGGGTATGCAGGAGATGCTGTACCCGACCAGCTATCTGAAATCCAAGGGCCTGGGCAAGTCCTGTGCACTGGTCACAGATGGCCGTTTCTCTGGCGGCACCTCGGGTCTGTCCATCGGACACTGTTCGCCCGAGGCGGCCGAGGGCGGCAACATCGCTCTGGTGCAGGAGGGGGACATCATCGAGATCGACATACCGCACCGGACGATCAAGGTCGCCCTGACGGCGCAGGAACTCACTGTTCGTCGCGGGGCCATGGTGGCGCGGGGCGAAGGGGCCTGGCAGCCAGCGCAGCGCGACCGCCGCGTGAGCCTGGCGCTGCAGGCCTATGCCGCGTTGACCACCTCCGCCGCGCGCGGCGCGGTTCGCGACCTCTCCCAGCTCAAACGCTGAAGGCCGGCGCTGGGCCTGGGGCCGCCGGCTGTGAGGCTCATGGCGCGTCGCACCAGCGCGCAGCGGACTGCCGAGGTCGAGACTTTTCCTGGGCGGGGTCTTTAAGAACGCCGCTCAGGGGCCGCTAAGGTCACGTCCTGGGGATTGCCCTGCC
>JBFZDU010000317.1:0-11149 GCA_041307205.1 Gammaproteobacteria bacterium
AGGCGGAACAGCGTGGTCTTGCCGGCGCCGTTGGGACCGATCACCCCCACGATGCCGCCCTTGGGCAGGTTGAAGCTCAGCCCGTCGTAGAGCAGCCGGTCGCCGTAGCCCTTGCGCAGGCCCTTGGCCTCGATGACCAGATCGCCCAGGCGCTCGCCGGGCGGAATGTAGATCTCGTTGGTCTCGTTGCGGGCCTGGAACTCGGTGCTCTGCAGCTCGTCGAAACGCGCCAGGCGCGCCTTGCTCTTGGCCTGGCGGCCCTTGGGGTTCTGCCGTACCCACTCCAGTTCCTGTTTCATGGCCTTGATGTGGGCGGCCTCCTGCTTCTGTTCCTGTTCCAGGCGCTTTTCCTTCTGCTCCAACCAGGAGGAGTAGTTGCCCTCCCAGGGGATGCCGTAGCCGCGGTCCAGTTCCAGGATCCAGCCGGCGACGTTGTCCAGGAAGTAGCGGTCGTGGGTGACCGCCACCACGGTGCCGGGATAGTCGTGCAGGAACTGCTCCAGCCAGGCAACAGATTCGGCGTCGAGGTGGTTGGTCGGTTCGTCCAACAACAACATGTCGGGGCGCTCCAGCAGCAGCCGGCACAAGGCCACGCGGCGACGCTCGCCGCCGGACAGGGTGGTGACGTCGGCATCCCAGGGCGGCAGCCGCAGCGCGTCGGCGGCGATCTCCAGTTGGCGGTCGAGATTGTGGCCGTCCTTGGCCTGGATCAGGTTCTCCAGGTCGGCCTGCCGCTTCGCCAGGGCGTCGAAGTCAGCGTCAGGTTCGGCATAGGCGGCGTACACCTGATCCAGTTCGGTCAGGGCATTTTTGACGTCCGCCACCGCGGCCTCCAGGTTGCCGCGCACGTCCTTGGTCGGGTCGAGTTGCGGTTCCTGCGGCAGGTAGCCCACCTTGGTGCCGGGCTGCGGCCGGGCCTCGCCGTCGATGTCCGTGTCCACGCCCGCCATGATGCGCAGTAGCGTCGACTTGCCCGAGCCGTTGAGTCCAAGCACGCCGATCTTGGCGCCCGGGAAGAAAGACAGGGAGATGTCGCGCAGGATCTGCCGCTTCGGCGGCACGACCTTGCTGACGCGGTTCATGGTGTAGATGTACTGGGCCATGGTTCCTGCATGTGGTGGCGGCTGAACGACCGCGGATTCTCGCACAGTCGGCACGGCGGTACATCCCGGCGCGCGGCGCGGCAGATCAGGGTCCATCTCCAGGTAATCCGGCACCGGCGGGCAGAACTACTATACTCGCCGATGGTAGGCAGCCTCCTGGCCATGGGTGTATCGCGGGGCTGGGAACTCAGGGAGTCAGCGTAAAATAAGCCGGCAGGACGCCGTCCCGACCGAGGAAGAAAACAGACGCATGAACGGCAAACCCGTTGTCCTGGTTGCCCGCCGCTTGCCGCCGGCCGTCGAGGCGCGATTGCAGCGCGACTACCTGGCCCGGTTGAACAGCACTGACGAGATCTACCCGAGCGAACGCCTGCTCGAACTGGCCGTCGGTGCTGCGGCCATCATCCCCTGCCACACCGAGCGCCTGACGGCCGAGGTGATCGCCAGGCTGCCTGCCAGCGTACGCGCAATCTGCAGCTTCTCGGTCGGTTACGACCACATCGACCTGACGGCCGCGCAGGCACGCGGCATCGTCGTCACCAACACGCCCGATGTACTCAACAACGCCACCGCCGAGGTCGCGATGCTGCTGTTGCTGGCGGCCGCGCGGCGCGCCCACGAGGGCGCCCGCATGATCCGTACCGCTAGCTGGGCCGACTGGAGCGCGACCGGGCAGCTCGGTATCGAGGTTACCGGCAAGCGCCTCGGCATCATCGGCATGGGCCGGGTCGGCCAGATCATGGCGCGGCGCGCGCGCGGCTTCGACATGCAGATCCATTATCACAACCGGCACCGCCTCGACCCTGAACTGGAGCAGGGCGCGGTTTACCATGCGGACCTGGACGGACTGCTGGCGCAGAGCGAATTCCTTTCGATTCACTGTCCGGCGACGCCCGCCACCCGTCACCTGCTCAACGCCGAGCGCATCGCCCGCTTGCCGGACGGCGCCGTGGTCGTGAATACCGCCCGCGGCACCGTGATTGACGATGCCGCCCTGATCGCGGCACTGACGTCGGGGAAACTGTTCGCTGCCGGCCTGGACGTGTTCAACGGCGAGCCGGACATAGACCCCAGGTACCGGGCGCTGGACAATGCCTTCCTGTTGCCGCACATCGGCAGTGCGACGCGCGAAACCCGCGACGCCATGGGCTTTCGCGCCCTGGATAACCTGGATGCGGTCATGGCCGGTCGGGAGCCGCGCGATCGGCTGGTTTAAGAGCGCCGGGCGACTTGTAAGGGTCGCCGGGTGCGCTGTACAAAGGCGCTGATGTGTGGGTTTGGCGACCCGTCGCAAACAACGGCCCGCAACAAGCTGAATAAGTATCCAAAGGAGGAGGTGTGACGATGAACATCGACCAAGAAAGCAACACCCAAATGGCCGCAGTCGAGACTGCAGCCCCCGACAACAGTCGGCGCAAGTTCCTCAAGAGCGGCCTGGCTGCTGCTGCGGTCGGCAGCGTGGCGGCCGGCTTCCCGATGATCGCCCGCGCGGCCGAGCCCGTGGTCATCAAGATGCAGGGTGCCTGGGGCGGCGGCGAGATCTTCAAGGAGTTCGCCGTGGACTATGTACGCCGGGTCAACGAGATGTCCGGTGGTTCGCTGAAGATCGACTATCTCGACGTCGGCGCGGTGGTCAAGACTGCCGAGATCCAGACCGCCGTGCACCGCGGCGTGATCGACGCCTCGCACCTGGTGACCGCCTACTGGTATTCCAAGCACCCGGCCGCCTCGCTGTTCGGTACCGGTCCCTGCTGGGGCTGGACCGCCAACCAGCTGCTCGGCTGGGTGCACTACGGCGGCGGCAGGGAACTTTACGAGGAATTGATGCGCGACGTGCTCAAGCTCGACATCGTCGGCTTCTTCTCAGGCCCGATGCCGGCGCAGCCGCTGGGCTGGTTCCGCAAGGAGATCAGCGGAGTCGCGGACATGAAGGGATTGAAGTATCGAACTGTGGGCCTGGCGGCCAACGTCCTGCAGGAGATGGGCATGTCGGTGGTGCAGTTGCCCGGCGGCGAGATCCAGCCCGCCATGGAACGCGGCCTGATCGACGCGGCCGAGTTCAACAACCCGACCTCGGACAAGGACTTCGGCATGCAGGACGTGGCCAAGAACTACTACCTGGCGAGCTTCCATCAGTCGCAGGAGACCTTCGAAATCATCTTCAACCGCAAGAAGTTCGAATCACTGTCGGACCAACACCAGGCAATCCTCAAGTACGCCTCCGAGGCGGCCTCCGCCGACATGTCGTGGAAGGCGCAGGATCGCTACTCGGCCGACCTGATCGCGTTGCAGAAGGAGCATGGTGTGAAGGTTCATCGCACGCCGCAGCCCATCATGGCTGCACAGCTCGAAGCCTGGGACAAGGTGCTGCCGAAATTCATGGAAGATCCGTTCTTCGCCAAGGTCGTCGCGTCGCAGAAGGCCTGGTCGAAGCGCGTCGGCGCCTATGAATTGACCAACGCACCCGACTACGAGGGCGCTTACCGGCACTACTTCGGCTCGCCGGTCTGAGCGGTGGTGCCTCGCCCGGCGCGGATGCCGGGCAGTGAACTGCGGCGGGGGAGCCTCTTTAGCTTGCTCCCCCGCCGCAGTTGCATCGCAGCCGTTGCACGCGGGAACCGACAATGAATCCCTATCTGCGTTTTGCCGACACCTTGAGCGCCTGGATGGGCAAGGCCTTCGCCTGGTGCATCATGGTCCTGACCTTCGCGACCTGCTACGAGGTGATCGTCCGTTACCTGTTCAATGCGCCGACCCTGTGGGCCTTCGATATGAGCGTGCAGATGTACGGGGCGCTGTTCATGATGGCCGGCGCTTACACCTTGTCGCGCAACGGGCATGTCCGCGGCGACGTCATCCACCGTTTGTTGCCGATCAAGGTGCAGGCCGGCATCGATCTGACGCTGTATGTCCTGTTTCTGCTGCCCGGCGTGTTCGCGCTGATCTGGTACGGCTACGAATTCGCCGCCGATTCCTGGCGCTACAAGGAGGCCAGCTGGAGCAGTCCGGCGCGGGTGCAGGTTTATTTCTTCAAGACCCTGATTCCGTTGGCCGGGCTGCTGGTGTTGATCCAGGGCGTGGCCGAGGCGCTGCGTTGCGTGATCTGTCTGCGCACCGGCACCTGGCCGGCCCGTCTGCATGACGTCGAAGAGACCGAGACCATGGCCATGCACCAGCAGGAAAACGGCACCGCCGGCCAGATTGCCGCTGCGGCGACGCCGGGCCGGAGGGTCGAATAATGACCGACCCGCAAGTCGCCATCCTGATGCTGGGGCTGTTCATCGTCATCGTTCTCCTTGGCTTTCCGATCGCCTTCACCCTGATCGCCATGGGCCTGGGCTTTGGTTATTACGCCTATGCCGAGCCGGATCAGTGGGCACACGTATTCGAGAACCGCATCTTCGACCTGTTCGTGCAGAACACCTTCTCGGTGATGTCGAACGACGTGCTGGTGGCGGTGCCGCTGTTCCTGTTCATGGGGTACGTGGTGGAACGGGCCAATATCGTCAACCGCCTGTTTTTCAGCATCCAGTTGGCCACCCGGCATGTGCCGGGCTCCATGGCGGTGGCGGCGCTCGTGACCTGTGCGCTGTTCGCCACCGCCACCGGAATCGTCGGGGCCGTGGTCACCCTGATGGGTTTGCTGGCCTTCCCGGCAATGCTGCAGGCCGGCTACGACCGGCGCCTGGCGAGTGGGGTCATCTGTGCCGGCGGCACCCTGGGCATTCTGATCCCGCCCAGCATCATGCTGATCGTCTATGCCGCCGTCGCCCAGGTCTCGCCGGTGCGCCTGTACGCGGCCGCATTGTTCCCCGGCATCATGCTGGCGTCGTTCTACATCGTCTACGTGGTGATCCGCGCGTCGCTCAACCCGGCCCTGGCACCCAAGCCGCTGGAGGCGGAGGTGCCGCCGCTGCCCAAGATCCTGTGGCAGCTGCTGACCTCGTTCGTGCCCTTGTTCCTGCTCATCGTGGGCGTGCTGGGCACTATCCTGGCCGGCATCGCAACGCCCGCCGAGGCGGCCGGCGTCGGCTCGCTCGGCGGCCTGATCCTGGCGGCCTTCTATCGCGCGCTGACCTGGCAGCGGCTCAAGGAGGCGGTCTATCTCACCGCCCGCACCTCGGCCATGGTGTGCTGGCTGTTCGTCGGTTCCTGGACCTTCGCCTCGGTGTTCTCCTACCTGGGCGGCGAGGGCCTGATCGAGGAGTGGGTGATCGGCATGGACCTGGGGTCGGTCGGTTTCCTGATCCTGGCACAGGTGATCATCTTCCTGCTCGGCTGGCCGCTGGAGTGGAGCGAGATCATCATCATCTTCGTGCCCATCTTCCTGCCGATGCTCGATCGCTTCGGCATCGATCCTTTGTTCTTCGGCGTACTGGTGGCGCTGAACCTGCAGACCTCGTTTCTGACCCCACCGATGGCAATGTCGGCCTACTACCTCAAAGGCGTGGCCGCCCGGACCGTCGAACTGATGGAGATCTTCCGCGGCATCATGCCGTACCTGGCGATCGTGTTGCTGGCCATGGTCCTGCTGTATGTCTTCCCCGAGATCGCGCTGTGGCTGCCGAAGCACCTGTTCGGATGACGCCCGGCGCAGCGCAGCCGTACCAGCTGGGCGCAGCCGAAGCCGCACTGGCGATCCGCGAGGGGCGGCTGACGGCGGAGGAGTTGGTGGTGTCCTGCCTGGACCGGATCGAGGCACAGGAGGGGCAAATCGGCGCCTGGGCCTTTGTCGATCGCCAGCTGGCCCTGCAGGCGGCCCGTGACGCCGACTTGACGCGGCGTGCCGGCAAGCCGCTGGGCGCGTTGCATGGGGTGCCGGTCGGGGTGAAGGACATCTTCGACACCGCCGACCTGCCGACCGAGGACGGCACGCCGCTGCACGCCGGGCGCACCCCCGCTTACGATGCGAGCGCGGTGGCGGCGCTGCGCTGCGCCGGGGCGATCGTCCTGGGCAAGACAGTGACCGCGGAGCTGGCGGTCTGCACGCCCGGCAGGACGCGCAATCCGCACGATCCGCAGCGCACGCCCGGCGGTTCCTCCAGCGGTTCGGCGGCGGCGGTCGCCGCGTACATGGTGCCGCTGGCGATCGGCACCCAGACCAACGGGTCCGTGATCCGGCCGGCCTCTTACTGCGGCGTGGTGGGCTACAAGCCCAGTTTCGGCCTGATCTCGCGCTACCGCGTGTTGCGGGTGTCGCGCTCGCTCGACCAAGTCGGGGTGTTTGCGCGCAGCATTGCCGATGCCGCGCTCCTGGCCGAGCAACTGATGGGTTTCGACCGGCACGACCCGGACACCCGCATGCGGGCAAGGCCCGACCTGGTGGGGTTCGCCACCCAGAGCCCGCCCCTGCCGCCGCGCCTGGCCCTGGTGCGGACGCCCGCCTGGCCGCAGGCCGACGCGGCCGCTCAGACGGCCTTCGCGGCCCTGGCGGAATACCTCGGCGGGGCCGTGTCGGTGGTCGACCTCGACGACCTGCTCGGCGCTGCGGTCGACTGGCATCGCACCATCATGGAGGCCGAACTGGCCCGCAACTACCGCCGCGAGCTGGAGCGTGGCGGCGCGCAGTTGAGCCCGGCGCTGCGCGCCATTCTGGAGCGGGGCCGGACGATCACGGCCGGGGACTACCTCGCGGCCCTGGAGCAGGTGCCGGCGCTGGTGAGCGGGCTGGAACAGGTGCTGCTCGAATACGACGCCATTCTGACCCCGGCGGCCAGCGGCGAGGCGCCGCTGGGGCTGGAGTCCACCGGCAACCCCGTGTTCTGCACCCCCTGGACGTTGTGCGGGATGCCGGCGATCAGCCTGCCCCTGCTGCAAGGCGCCGCTGGCATGCCGCTGGGCGCGCAGTTGGTGGCGGCGCGCGACGACGATGCGCGCCTGCTGCGCACCGCGAACTGGCTGGCTTCGCAGGTGGCGCAGGCATGACCCGGCGCCGCGCCAATCAATCCGGCAGAAGGTGAAACGAGATGATCCGCTTGGTCTCTGGCATCCTGGCAATGGTCCTGATCACGCTGTTCCTTGGCGGCTTGGCGTATTCGATCTGGGACAACACGGATTCCATCGTCTTTCCCATCATCGTCGGCCTGGTGCTGTTGATGGCCTATGCCGCCTTCATCGAAGAGTTGCGTTCGGGCGACGACAAGGGCTGATCCGGCGGGCCTTGCTCCCGCGGCCGGGCATCTGGCCGGGACAGCCCCCGCCGACCCGCGGCGGTAAGCGGTATCAGGCGATCGCGTGCTTGGCCAGCAGTTCCAGGGCCTTCACCAAGGCGGAGTGATCCAGGCCCGACCAGCCCTGGCCGGCGCAGGCATTGAACAGTTCCTGCGCGGTGGCCGTGTTGGGCAGGCTGACGCCCAGGGCACGGGCACCCGTCAACGCCAGGTTGAGGTCTTTCTGGTGCAGCTCGATGCGGAATCCCGGCTCGAAGCTGCGCTTGATCATGCGCTCGCCGTGCACCTCGAGGATTTTCGAACCGGCGAAGCCACCCATCAGGGCCGCGCGCACGCGCGCCGGGTCGACGCCGGCCTTGGCGGCGAACAGCAGCGCCTCGGCGACCGCCTCGATAGTCAGGGCGACGATGATCTGGTTGGCGACCTTGCAGGTCTGGCCGGCGCCGTTGTCCCCGACCAGGGTGATGTTCTTGCCCATCAGCTCGAACAGCGGCCGGGCGCGCTCGAACGCGGCCTGAGCGCCGCCGACCATGATAGTCAGCGCGGCGGCCTTGGCACCCAGCTCGCCACCGGACACAGGGGCGTCCAGGTAGTCGCAGCCGGCCGCACGGATCTGCGCCGCAAAGGTCTTTGTCTCGATCGGCGAGATGGAACTCATGTCGATCACCAGCTTGCCCGGGCACAGGCCCGCGGCGACTCCGTCCGCGGCGAACAGGGCATCGGCGACCTGCGGCGTGTCCGGGACCATGGTGATGATCACCTCGGCCTGTTCGGCCACTTCCCGACGGGAGGTACAGCCATGCGCACCGCCCGAGAGTAGGGTTTCGGGCAGCGGCGAGCGGTGCTGGCAAAGGTAGAGTTCGTGGCCGCCGGCCTGCAGGTGCTGCGCCATGTGCCGGCCCA
This sequence comes from Gammaproteobacteria bacterium, assembly GCA_041307205.1. GTDB lineage: Bacteria > Pseudomonadota > Gammaproteobacteria > Chromatiales > Chromatiaceae > JARRQB01. The sequence continues at coordinate 8,177 of JBFZDU010000317.1, forward strand.
TGATGCCGGTGCCTATGAAGCCGATCTTGCTCATGGTCTGGGTCGCTCCTCAAAAAGGTTCAGCAGCGCGCCGCGATGCCGCCTCCCCCTCCCGCCGGGCGAGGGCCGGGGCGGGGGGATGAGGGTTGCCAAGGGCGCATGGCCCAAGGCCGCCATCCGCGATAATTTCTTGGCCACTCATTGCATCGTCGGCATGTGGAAATCGGCGCCGGCGCGAATGCCCGTGGGCCAGCGTGAAGTAACGGTCTTCAGGCGGGTATAGAAGTGCACGCCTTCCATGCCGTGCATGTGGCTGTCACCGAACAGCGAACGCTTCCAGCCGCCGAAGCTGTGGAATGCCATGGGTACCGGGATCGGGACATTGATTCCGACCATGCCGACCTGGACCCGCGAGGCGAAGGTGCGCGCGGTGTCGCCGTCGCGAGTGAAGATCGCGGCGCCGTTGCCGTATTCGTGCCCATTGACCAGTGCCAGCGCGCGGTCGAAATCGGCTGCGCGCACCACCACCAGCACCGGGCCGAAAATCTCTTCACGGTAGATGCGCATGTCGGCGGTGACCTGGTCGAACAGGCAGCCGCCGAGATAGAAGCCGTGCGGGTGGCCGGGCACGCTGATGCCGCGCCCGTCGACCACCAGTGCAGCGCCCTCGCTCACGCCGAGCTCGACGTAAGCCTTGACCCGTTCGTAATGCGCCTGGGTGACCAACGGCCCCATCTCGGTCGCCGGATCGGTCGCCGGGCCGACCCGGAGCGCGGCGACGCGCGGCGCCAGGCGCGCGATCAGCGCATCGGCGGTGGCGTCGCCCACTGCCACCGCTACCGAGATCGCCATGCAGCGTTCGCCCGCCGAGCCGTAGGCCGCCCCCAGCAAGGCGTCGGTGGCCTGCTCCAGGTCGGCGTCCGGCATCACCACCAGGTGATTCTTGGCGCCGCCCAAGGCTTGCACCCGCTTACCGTGGCGGGTGCCGGTGCGGTAGACGTGCTCGGCCACCGCGGTCGAGCCGACGAAGCTGATGGCCGCCACGTCGGGGTGGCCGAGCAGGGTGTCGACCGCTGCGTGGTCGCCGTTGACCACGTTGAGTATGCCGGGCGGCAGGCCGGCCGCGCTGAACAACTCGGCCAGGCGCAGCGCCGTCGAGGGTACGCGCTCGGAGACCTTGAGCACAAAACTGTTGCCGCAGGCGATGGCCAGCGGAAACATCCACAGCGGGACCATGGCCGGGAAGTTGAACGGGGTAATGCCGGCACACACGCCCAGCGGCTGGCGCAGCGAATGGCTGTCGACATTGCTGCCGACCTGTTCGGAGAAACTGCCCTTGAGCAGGTGCGGCGCGCCGCAGGCGAACTCCACCACCTCGATGCCGCGGGTCACCGAGCCGCGGGCATCGTTCAGCACCTTGCCGTGTTCGGCGGCGACCAGTTGCGCCAATTCGTCGAGGTGCCGCTCCAGCAGTTCCTTGAACCGGAACAACACGGCCGCGCGCCGCAGTGGCGGGGTGTCGCGCCAGGCGGGAAAAGCGGCGACCGCGGCGGCGACCGCCGTCGCCGTCTCGGCCGCGGAGGCCAGGGGCACGCGGGCCGCCACCGCGCCGGTGGCGGGGTCGTAGACAGCGCCGAAGCGACCGCTGCTGCCGGCGACACGAGCGCCGTTGATGTAGTGAGACAAGGTTCTGCCCATGCGAGCCTCCTCGGTGTGGTGCCGGGCCTGCCGGCCGAACCACCTGGGCTGGAATGCTGTAGTTTAGACCCTGACGGTGGGCCCGAACCCCAAGACCGCAGCCGAGCGGCGCAGACAGCGCTGCCGGTCGCGGCTAAAGTTCAGGCGAGCATGGGGCATGCGCCGTTAACAGGGGGTAGTAATGGCGACGATTTCATCCCGCGGCGAACGCGTGGAAACCAGCGGTGAGTTGCCGGCCTTGGGCGCGGCGGCGCCCGCGTTTGCGCTGCACAAGGCGGACCTCTCGCCCGTCACCCTGGCGGACTATGCCGGTTGCCGGCTGGTGCTCAATATCTTTCCGAGCATCGACACGCCGACCTGCGCCAAGTCTGTTCGCCAGTTCAATCAGCTGGCCGCCAGCCTGCCCAATACCAAGGTGCTGAACGTGTCGGCCGACCTGCCGTTTGCGTTGAGCCGGTTCTGCGGCGCAGAAGGTATCGCCCAGGTCGAATCGGCCTCCGTCTACCGCGCCCCGCAGTTCGGGCAGGACTACGGCGTCTATATGGCAGAGGGGCGGCTCGGTGGCCTGCTGGCACGGGCGGTGCTGGTGATCGACGAGTCCGGCCGGGTGATCCATCGCCAGTTGGTCCCGGAGATCGCGCAGGAGCCCGATTATCAGGCGGTGCTGGCCGTGCTGTAGGGTGTGCCTAATCGGCGGGTATCTGCGTCGCCGGGGGCTGGTCCGGCCTGTACAGCGCCTTGAACGCCGCGTCGAGGCGTTCGCCGTGCCGCTCGTCGGCGAACAGGAACACCAGCAGCCACAACACGGCGGTAAGCACCACCAGCGCCCGAAAAACCTGCGCCACGCGCGGCCGTGCCATCAGGGACTTGAGGTGCCCGCGATTTGCCATGTAGAGGTCATAGCCCAACGCCAGCAAGCGCAAGGGCGTGGCATACAGGCGTCTGAACCAGTCCGGCATGGCCTTATTCGATGGCGCCATAGCGCCTTGGGCAGAGGTGTGCCGGGTCAGGCGCCGGCGTGCAGTTCAGCGGCCTGCAGGGTGTTTTCCAACAGGGTCGCCACGGTCATGGGACCGACGCCGCCAGGCACCGGCGTGATCCAGCCGGCGTGCGGACTGACCGCGGCGAAGTCGACGTCGCCGCACAGCTTGCCGTCGGGCAGCCGGTTGATCCCGACGTCGATCACCACCGCGCCCGGCTTGACCCAGTCGCCGGGCACGAACCTGGGCACGCCCACGGCCGCGACCAGGATGTCGGCGCTGCCCGCCTTGGCCGGCAGATCCCGGGTGCGGCTGT
>JBFZDU010000318.1:0-3272 GCA_041307205.1 Gammaproteobacteria bacterium
TCATGGTACTGCGGCATGGAATGATCGTTTCGCACCAAAAACTAGTACTAGTTTTTGGTGCGAAACGATCATTCCATGCCGCAGTACCATGATCATGCGACGCCGTGGTTGGTCAGAAGGAGGCCGACCATGTTAATCGATCGCTATGATCCGCTGAACCTGTTCGAGCGCATTCCGAGCCTGGGGATGCAGATGGATCCGGTGCTGGCCCAACTGGATCGGCTGCTCGATCACGATGCGATCTTCCAGGCGGTGAAGGCCGACCTGGCCAAACGCTACCCCCACACGCTGACGGTGGGCCGCCACTCCACGCCGGTGGAGGTCATCCTGCGCATGCTGGTGATCAAGCACCTCTACGGCTGGAGCTTCGAGGACACCGAGCACTTCGTGGCCGACAGCCTGGTCTTGCGCCAGACCTGTCGGATCTATGCCCAACACGTGCCCGACGACACCACCCTGATCCGCTGGGCCACGCTGATCCAGCCGGCAACCTTGCAGACCTTGCTGGACCATGTCACCGATCTGGCGCGCCAACTGAAGGTAACCAACGGGCGCAAGCTGCGCATCGATGGCACGGTGGTCGAGACCAACATCCATCACCCCAGCGATAGCACCTTGCTCAATGACGGGGTCCGCGTGCTCAGCCGGGTCATGCGCACGGCGCGGCGGGTCGCTGCAGACGCGGTGGGCTGGAGCCAGGAGCAACTGGAGGATGCGGCCACGCAGGCCAAGGCCGGGATGAAGCACATCATGGACGTGGCGCGCCAGAAAGGTGAGCCGGCCGCCGACGCGCTGAAAACCGCCTACCAGGAGCTGGTGCAGCTGACCGAACGCGTGGTCGACCAGGCGCAGCACACAGCGGAAGCCCTCACGACGACGGCGAACGCGGCGGCACACCGGTGCGCCGAGCGCTTGGAGGAGTTGGTTCCGCGCGTTGCGCAGGTGATCCAGCAGACCACCCGCCGCGTCCTGCACGGCGAGAAGGTGCCGGCGCCCGAGAAGATTCTGAGCTTGTTCGAGCCGCATACGGCCATCCTGTGCAAAGGCAAGCCGGGCAAGCCGGTGGAGTTTGGGCGGATGCTCTGGCTGGACGAGGTCGAGGGCGGCATCATCACCCGCTACCAGATCCTTGACGGCAATCCGGATGAGGCGGCGCAGGTGCTGCCGAGTGTGGACGCCCACATCGCGCGGTTCGGCCACCCGCCCGAGCTGGTGGCGGGCGACCGCGGCCTCCAGTCGGCGGCCAACGAGCGCGACCTGGCGCAACGGAAGGTGGCCCAGATCGTCTTGCCCAAGCCGGGCAAAAAGTCGGCCAAGCGCCTGGCCCATGAGCGTCAAGACTGGTTTATCGCCGGGCACAACTGGCGGGCGGGAATTGAGGGCCGCATCAGCGGGCTCAAACGCCGCCACAAACTGAACCGCTGTCACTACCACGGCGATGCGGGCATGCACCGCTGGGTCGGCTTCGGCCTGCTCGCCCATGATCTGCGCACCATTGCCCGAGCCAGCGTGTAGCGACCGAACCGCCGGAGGCGCCGGGGGGCGGCTGAGGCCAGGGCGCCCACCGCTCGAGGTGAGCTGAGCGAGTGGACGATCTTCGGTTGGTGCGCAGGGTCGTTTCATGGCGTCCTGATGCGTTTCGCACCGAAATCTAGTACTACAACGAGAACTGGTATACTCCTCCTGAGCCGACACCAAGGAGGAGCGCCGTATGGCAACCACAACCGTGCCCGACCTGACCCTGACCCCCGCCGACGTGGCGCATCTGGCCGACACGCTGCGCCCCTATCACGCGATCTACGGGTCGTTCTTTCCCCGCAGCGAGTCGCGGACGTGGGCGGCACACTACCTCCATGGTTTGCTCAGCCCGCTGGAGCGAAAGTCGGTCGAGCCCATGGTCATTGCCCAGTTTGGGGCGAATGAGGCGGCCGTGCGCGGCATGCAGCAGTTTCTGACCGACAGCACCTGGGACGATGCGGCCATCCTGCGGCGCCACTGGCAGGAAGTGGCGACCGATCTGGACGATGCCGAGGGCATGTTCCTCGTCGACGGCAGTGACTTCCCCAAGAAAGGCCGCCAGTCGGTGGGGGTCAAGCGGCAGTACTGCGGCCAGCTTGGCAAGATCGCCAACTGCCAGGCCGGCGTGTTTCTCGCCTACACCAGCCCGCACGGCACCACCCTGCTGGATCGTCGGCTGTATCTGCCCCAGGAATGGGTGGACGATCCGGCCTTTGCGGCGCGCCGCGAGAAGTGCCATGTCCCCGAGGACGTGACCTTCCAGACCAAGAACGCGCTCGCCCTGGCGATGCTGCAGGAGGTGCTGGCCAGCCAGACGCTGCACGCCCGCTGGTTCCTGGCCGATGAAGCGTTTGGACGCGATACGGCGCTGCTGGACGCGGTAGCGGCGCTGGGGTTGTGGTATATGGTGGAGGTGCCGATGGACACCCCGGTGTGGGTGGATGGCGCCAGGCAGGCGACCACGGCGCAGGCCCAATTCACGGCCCTGCCCGCCACGGCCTGGACGCGCCAGATGGTCGGTGACGGCACCAAAGGGCCACGGATTGCCGAGGCCCACGTGCAGCGCGTGCGGGTCCAGCGGGCGGGACAGGCCGGCCCCGCCGGGTGGCTGATCCTGCGGGTTGACCCCGAAAGTGGGGAGCAGAAAGCCTTCCTCAGCAACGCGCCGGAGCCGATCACCCCCACGCGCCTGATCACGGTCACCGGGCTGCGCTTGCACATTGAAGGCTGCTTCGAAGTCGGCAAACAGGATCTGGGTATGGGCGACTATGAAGTCCGGAGTTGGTCTGGCTGGCACCATCATATGACCCTCGTGATCCTGGCGCACTTCTTTCTGGTGCGGCTGCACCGCGGGCTGAAAAAAAAAGTCCCCTGCTGAGTTTGGCCCAAGTCTGCATGCTGCTCAGCGTCCTGCTGCCCCTCCCGCCGCGCACCGTGGACACCGTCCTGACGCGGATTGCGTACTATCACCGGCGGCATGTGGCCGCGCGGGCCGCCCATCGCCGTCGCACCGAACGCTGGATCAGGAATATGGACGAACCCATTGGCCCCGCGACCCCACTGCTTGCCCCGCCGGTGCGCGCCTGACCATGGGGAGCGCCCACTCAAGCAGCTCTCGTTGTAGTATTAAAGCCCTATACAGGAGCTTCTATAAAGATCTAAGTTTGAACAGCCCGATTGATACTCTTGCATTCGTTGGACTAACTATTTTCCTACTAACTTCATATCAAGATCACCCGTGGGCACTCCGCAAC
>JBFZDU010000319.1:0-17212 GCA_041307205.1 Gammaproteobacteria bacterium
GGCCCTCGGCCCTCGGCCCTCGGCCCTTTGTTTAAGGCCCTGTGTTCAAGCCCTTCGGCGGCGAGACTACATCTGCCTGACCTTGATGTTCAGCGTCAGGATCCGGTAGGCGATCTGGCGCGGGGTCATGCCCAGCAAGCGTGCGGCCTTGGCCTGTACCCAGCCGGCTTCTTCGAGGGCAGCGATCACGCGTTCGCGTTCGTCGAGGTCGGGGTCGTTGAGGTCGGCCAGGGCGGCGGGGCGACGCTCGCTCGCCACCGGCGGCTGTCGCCCCGGCTGCAGCGGGCGCTCCAGCCCGGTGCGGTCTATGGCGTCGCGGTCGATCAGTCCTTCGCTGCTCATCACCGCGGCGCGCTCCAGGCAGTTCTCCAGTTCCCGCACATTGCCCGGCCAGTCGTGGCGCATCAGCATGCGTATCGCGCTATCGGTGATGTCCAGGCCCCGACCCTGCAGCCGCGCGACCTTGGACACCAGATGACGCGCCAGGTCGGGCAGATCCTCGATGCGTTCGCGCAGCGCCGGCATCACGATCGGCATGACGTTCAACCGGTAGTAGAGATCCTCCCGGAAGCTGCCCTCCGCCACTTCGGACTCGAGGTCGCGGTTGGTCGCCGCGATCACCCGGACGTCGACCCTCTGGGTACGCGAGCCCCCGATGCGTTCGAACTCACCCTCCTGCAGTACGCGCAGCAATTTGGCCTGGAAGGCCGGCGAGATCTCGCCGATCTCGTCCAGGAACAGAGTGCCTCCATCGGCCTGCTCGAAGCGTCCCTTGCGCTGCGTGACGGCGCCGGTGAAGGCGCCCTTCTCGTGCCCGAAGAGTTCCGATTCCAGCAGACTGTCGGGCAACGCGGCGCAGTTGAGCTTGACGAACGGCCGGCTGGCGCGGGGGGAATTGTAGTGGATGGCATTGGCCACCAGTTCCTTGCCAGTGCCCGACTCACCCCGCACCAACACGGTGGTGTTCCATTTGGCGACCTGGCGCACCTGCTCGAACACCATGGTCATGGCATGCGAGCGGCCGATGATATTGTTGAAGCCGTGCTCGCCCTTGACCTGGCGCCGCAGGTTATCGCGCTCGTCACGCAGCTCACGCTGCTCGGCCGCGACGCTGCGCGACAACCGGACCGCCTGGCCGATCAGGTTCGCCACCATCTCGAGGAACCGCGCGTGCCGCGCCAGCACGAACTCACCCAGCGGTGGTTGCGCCGCAAATACGCCGACCGGTTCTTCTTCGCCGATCCGCACCGGCACCCCGATGAACGGCAGTTCGGGCTTGAACACCCGCAGCCGATCGAGGAAGCGCGGCTCGTCACCGAGGCGGGGCAGGATCCAGGGCTCGCCGCGCATCAGGATGGTGCCCACCACGCCTTCGCCGGGACGGTAGCGGATCGACTCGAACGGCTGCGCATCCTCGCCCTGCAGTGCCGTCACCAGCAGGTCGCCGGTCTCTTCGTCCACCAGGCAGAACATGCCGTAACACAAGCCCCCGAGTTGATGCAGCACATTGAGGACTTCGCGCAGCGTTTCCTTGAAGTCCAGGGACCGGCTGAGCACCCGACTGACGGCGTACAGGGCGTTGAGATGACTTTCGAGGAAGTCGCACAGCAGCGCCAGTTCCTCGGGTTCGGCCAGCGACGGTTGCTTGTTCACTTGCGCATTCACCAGGGGCCTACCGCTTGACCGGCAGTTCGATCCGCACCCGGCAACCGGCCGTGATCTGCGGGTCGATCTCGATCCCGCCGCCGTGTTGGGCAGCGGTCTCCTGGGCCATCGCCAAGCCCATCCCGGCGTGTCCGGCCTTGATCTTCCAACCGCAGTACAAGGGTTGGAACACCGCCAGGCGCTCGGCTGGCGGGATGCCGGGGCCATTGTCCTGGACCGTGACCGTCAGGACCCCGCTGGTCTCCGCAGTCCGGATCTCCAGCTCCCGCTCGGCGGATGCCGTCTGCGTCAGGGCTACGATGGCATTCTCGACGATGTTCATCAGCAGGCCGCGCACCTGCTGCGACCGCCCGGTGAACGCCGGGAGCACCGCGGTGGGGCGCCAGGTCACGGTGATGCCATTCTTCAACAACTGCTCGGTCGACATCTCCAGCACCTCTTGCACGACCTCGTTGAGGTTGAGGTGGCGCAGCGGCTCCTCGTCCTCGGTCGGCAGGGCGGTGCGCAGCACATCGTAGGCGCGCTGGGCCGAGGCCCCGATCTGCTCCAACACCTGCAACAGGTGGTCGCTGCCCTCCCCGTTGCGGTTGAGCATCGCAGTCGCCGCGTTGATCAGGTTGAGCGGCTGCTGGATCTGGAAAGTCGCCGCGGCCAGGGCTTCGCGCATGCCGCGAATCCGCTGCTGTTCCGCCACGCTCGCCCGCAGGTGCTCCAACCGGGCGCGCTCGTGCTCGCGGCGCTGCCGCGTGGTCTCACTGGCCAGGAGCAGGCAGACCGCGCGACGGCTGCTGGACTTGAAATAGCACGACGCCGTTCGGCCCGGTTCGTCCAGGCAGATCAGCGAGCAGTCGAACCAGCGCGGCCCCCGGCTGCTGAACTCCAGCCGCACCTCGACGTTGCGAAACTCGGTGCCGCCACCGCCCGGCCCCGGCAGCACCACGCCGGCCTGTTCGGCCACCGCCTTGAGCAGGATCTCCGCCGGCTCGGTGCCACGCAGGTCGCCCAGCAGTTTCTTGTACTCCTGGTTGTCGAGCAGCACCCGCCCCCGCTGGTCGAGCAGTGCGACCAGCACCGGCGCGGCATCCAGGATGGTTTCCAGCAAGCCCTTCTGGTGCTCGACCTGGCTCTGCAACTCGTAGATCCGGGTGATGTCCCGATGCATGCCGAGGAAGTGGGTGATGCGACCCGCGCTGTCCAGGACCGGTGCGATGCTGATCTCGGCCAGATAAGCGGCGCCGTCGCGGGTGCGGTTCACCAGCTTGCCGGTCCAGGTGCGTTGGGCGCCGAGCGTGGCCCACAGCTCTTCGTACACGCTGCTGGGCGTGGCCTGATTGGAGAGGATGGACTCGTTCTTGCCGATCACTTCTTCGCGGGCATAACCGGTCAGCTGTTCGAACATGCGGTTGGCATAGAGGATGGTCGCGTGCGCATCGGTGATCGACAAGGCGGTCGGCGCCTGTTCCACCAGCTGGAAGAACAGGTGCGGCGACAGGGGCTCCTCGACGCGCGCGCAGAATTCGTTGAAGGCCGCCACGATCTGCGCGGGTGCGCCGCCCGGCAGCGCTTCGAGCACCGCGTCCTTGACCCGGGACACCAACTCCACAGGGCTCTCCGAGGATCTCTTGGTCACGGCGTTTTCCTCAGAACGATGGACGCTGTCCGACAACATGGAGCAAAAAGCGGGCCGATCGAGCGAATCCACTGGGCCAGGGCGATTCCCTGGCGGCCGCAGCGCTGCAACCGGTCGCCAAACCGCAACGGCTTGTAGGAATCCGCACGCCCAGGGGCCGGACCCCGCTACCTTGTCGCAAACCCGACAATCCGCCACTGGCCCCGGCAACGCCCGCGCGGTCCGCACCAATCGGGCCCATGTGGAAGGATAGACGCCCGCGCCAAGGTGCAAGCGCCGGCGGCAGCCTAGCCGACCCGGGTAACGGCAGGCGCTTATTCGTGGTGCGGCCTGAGTCGCCGCTCGGACCGGGCAAGGCCCGCGAGCAATGCCGGCTTTGGTGGCATGCTTGATGCTTCGTCCCAAGCGTACAGCAGTCGGGCGAGGCCCAAGACCATGGGAGATTATCTGCTTCTGATCCTGGCGACGGCCCTCGTGAACAACGTCGTGCTGGTCAAGTTTCTCGGTCTGTGTCCCTTCATGGGCGTGTCGGGCAAGATCGACTCCGCGCTCGGCATGGGCTTCGCGACTACCTTCGTACTCACGCTCGCGGCAGTCGCCAGCTGGTTGCTCGAACGCTTCCTGCTGCAGCCACTCGATATCGGCTATTTGCGCATCCTAACCTTCATCCTGGTGATCGCCGCGGTGGTGCAGTTCACCGAGATGGCAGTGCGCAAGCTCGCACCGGCGCTGTACCAGGTGCTCGGGATCTTTCTGCCCCTGATCACCACCAACTGTGCCGTGCTTGGCGTCGCGCTGCTCAACGTGCAGGAGGCGCACGATTTCGTCGACAGCCTGCTCTACGGCATGGGCTCGGCGCTGGGCTTCACCCTGGTCATGGTGCTGTTCGCCGGCCTGCGCGAACGCCTGGCCCTGGCGGGCGTCCCCAAGGCCTTCGCAGGTACGCCAATCGCGTTCGTCACGGCTGGTCTGCTGTCGCTGGCGTTCATGGGCTTTTCCGGGCTGGCCAAGGCACAAGGCACGGTCGCGGCGCAACCCGCCACGCCAGCTTGCAGGCTGCCCGCTGCCCTCACGCCGGCCCTTTGCAGAAGCAGGGGCGGGGCACAGGATCGCCGCGCGCTGGTTCACGTCCTGGCCTGAAGGGAGCCTTCCGATGCACGCCACCGAAATGTTGACCGCCCTGGCGAGCCTGACCCTGCTGGGCCTGACCCTGGGCTGGCTGCTCGGACTGGCCGCGCGGCATCTCAAAGTCGAGGGCAATGCGCTCGAGGCCGAACTCGCGGAACTGCTGCCGGGATCGCAATGCGGTCAGTGCGGTTATCCGGGCTGCGGTCCGGCCGCCACCGCCCTGGCGGCGGGCACCGCACCGGTCACGCTCTGCCCGCCCGGCGGCAAGCGCCTGGCCGAGGCGCTGGCCGCGAAGCTCGGGGTGGCGGTCGACCTGTCCGGCGTGATCGACAAGCCGCCCGCGGTGGCTTACGTGCACGAGGCCCTGTGCATCGGTTGCACCAAGTGCTTCAAACGCTGCCCGACCGACGCCATCCTCGGCGGACCGAAGATGATCCATGCCGTGTTTGCCGACGCCTGCACCGGCTGCGAACAGTGTTATGCCGTGTGTCCGACCGAGTGCATCGAGATGCGCCCGCTACAGGCCACGGTGCAGACCTGGTACTGGCCTAACCCGGCGGATCAGGCCACCGCGCTCGGGGGCGTTGCGGCATGAGCATGAAACTGTTCCGAATCCGCGGCGGGGTGCACCCCGAGGACCGCAAGGGCCTTTCGGCCGGGCAAGCGATCGTCGACCTGCCGCTGCCGGACTTGTTGCACATCCCGGTACAGCAGCATATCGGCGCCGCGGCCAGCCCGGTGGTGCGCCGCGGCCAGCTGGTCCGCAAGGGTGAATTGCTGGCCCACAGCCAGGGCGCCATCTCGGCCCCGGTGCACGCGCCCACCTCGGGCCGCATCATGGGAATCGGCAACTTTCCCGCGCATCACGCCTCGGGCCTGTCGGTACGCACCATCACCTTGCAGCCGGACGGCGCCGATCGCTGGACCGACACGCTCGACGCCTGCCCCGATCCGCTCGCGCTGGCACCCGCCGAAGTCGCCGCGCGCGTCGCCGCGGCCGGGATCGTCGGGATGGGGGGCGCGACCTTCCCCTCGGCGGTCAAGCTGAACCTGCGCGCCCGCTATCACTTGCACACCCTGGTCATCAACGGGGCCGAGTGCGAGCCCTATCTCACCTGCGACGACCGCATGATGCGGGAGCAGGCCGACGCCGCCGTGGACGGCATCCGCTGCATGGCCCACGCCCTGGGGGTCGGGCGCATCCTGATCGCCATAGAGAACAACAAGCCCGCGGCGCAGCAGGCCATGCGCCAGGCCGCCGGGCCGTTCGCCGAGGTGACGGTGGTAGGCCTGCCGACCCGCTACCCCATGGGCTCGGAGAAACACCTGGTGCAGGCCCTCACCGGGCGCGAGACCCCGGCCCGCGCCCTGACCGCGGACATCGGCGTGGTGGTGCACAACGTCGCCACCGCGCATGCAGTCCACCAGGCCCTGCGCTACGGCTGGCCCCTGGTGGCGCGGACCGTCACCGTCAGCGGCGGCGCCGTGCGTCGACCGGCAAATCTGCGCGTCTTGATCGGCACCCCGGTCGAGCGGCTGCTCGAATACTGCGGCGGCACCAGCGAGCCGCCGGCACGCCTGATCAGCGGCGGCCCGATGATGGGCCAACCCCTGCCGAGCACCCGTGTCCCCATCGTCAAGGGGAGTAACGGCATACTGGCGCTGACGGCACAGGAGGTCGGGGCACGCACCCAGACCGCATGCATCCGCTGCGCCAGTTGCGTCAGCGCCTGCCCCTGCGGCCTGGTGCCGCTGGAAATGGCGGCCCGCGCCCGCGCCGGCGACCTCGACGGCACGGTCAGACTCGGCTTGATGGACTGCATCGCCTGCGGTTCCTGCTCCTACGTCTGCCCGGCCAACATCCCGCTCGTGCACTACTTCAACTACGCCAAGGGTGAATTGGCGGCGCGCCAGCGCGCCCAGCACAAGCAGTTGGAGACCCGGCGCCTCGCGGACCAGCGCAGTGCGCGCATCGAAGCGCAGAAGCGCCGCAAGCGCGAGGCCATGGCCCAGCGCAAGCGCGAAGCGGCCGCCGCCAAGCAGGCCGACAGGGTACCCGGACCGACCGAGGCGAACGCATGATCGACGCCACCCCGGTCGCTGGCCCTTACGCGCACCAGCCCAACCACGTCGGCCGCATCATGGGGCAGGTCATGTTGGCCCTGCTGCCCGCAACCCTGTTCGGCTTGTTCATGTTCGGCTGGCCGGCGATCTACCTGTTCGTGGTCACGGTGGTGGCCGCGGTCATCGCCGAGGCCCTGTGCCTGGCCGTGGCGGGCAAGCCGGTCCGGCCCACGCTGATGGACGGCTCGGCGCTGCTCACCGGCTGGCTGCTGGCCCTGACCCTGCCGCCCTGGGCGCCCTGGTGGATCGGCGTGGTCGGCGCGTTGCTCGCCATCGTGGTGGCGAAGCAGGTCTTCGGCGGGATCGGCCAGAACCCGTTCAACCCGGCGATGGTGGCGCGGGTGGCCCTGCTGATCTCCTTCCCGGTCGAGATGACCACTTTCGTCGCCCCGACCAGCCTCGTCGATCCGGCCGCGCCCGGTGCCCTGGCGGCGCTCGGCATCAGTTTCGGCAGCGGCGCCGCGTTCGACGCCCTCAGCAGCGCGACCATCCTCGGGCAGGTGCGCACCGCGCTGGGCGGCGATGCCACCCTGCCCCAGGCCCTGGCCGGCCAGTACGCCCCCTGGGCCCTGGCCCGGGGCGACGCACCGGGCAGCCTGGGAGAGACCTCCGCGCTGCTGATCCTGCTGGGCGGCCTGTGGTTGCTGTACCAGCGCATCATCACCTGGCACATCCCCGTTGCCATGCTGGGCACCCTGGCCGCGCTCGCGACGCTGTTCAACCTGATCGACCCGCTGCACTACCCGGGCGCCCTGTATCACCTGTTGTCGGGGGCAGCGCTGCTCGGCGCCTTCTTCATCGCCACCGACCTGGTGACCTCGCCGGTCACGGTGCGCGGCCAGTTGCTGTTCGGCGCCGGTTGCGGCCTGCTGGTGTACGTAATCCGGACCTGGTCGGGCTACCCCGAGGGGGTCGCCTTCGCGGTCATGCTGATGAATGCCTGCACGCCGCTGATCGACCACTACATCAAGCCGCGCATCTACGGCCGCGACCGCCGCGGTCAACCGATCGTGTATCCGGAACCGGCGGAGAAGGACTCATGAGTGCGGTACCTGAACCGAGCTTCCGCCGACGCATCGGTTACCAGGCCGGGCTGCTGGGCGGGTTCGCGACCCTGGCGGCGGCGCTGCTGATGATGGGCCATCTCGCGACCCGCGACACTATTCTGCTGCGCCAGCAGGAAGACCTGCTGGCATCGCTGGGACAGGTCCTGCCAGCGCGCCTGTACGACGAACCCCTGCTCGACAATGTCCTCGCCTACACCGGCCCGGACGGCCTGGCGCGCACCGTCTACCGCGCCGTGCGCGACGGCCGGGTGACCGCCGTCGCCTTCCAGGTCCGCGGGGCCGGCTATGCCGGCGCCATCGACCTGCTGCTGGGCGTGGAGGCCGGCGGCGCCTTGCTCGGCGTGCGGGTGCTGGCACACGCCGAGACGCCCGGCCTGGGCGACAAGATCGAGATCGCCAAGCACGACTGGATACGGGCCTTTGCCGGCCGGTCCCTGGGCGATCCACCGGAGGACCGATGGGCCGTGCGCAAGGACGGTGGCGTGTTCGATCAGTTCAGCGGCGCCACCATCACGCCACGGGCCGTGGTCGGCGCGGTCAAGGACGGCCTGCTGTACTTCGGTCGGCACCGCGGCACGTTGCTGGCGCGGGCGCCGGTGATCGACCTCACACCCGCCGCAGGAGACTGAGCATGGCCCCATCTTACCGGCGCATCACCACGGACGGACTGTGGTCGAACAACATCGTGTTCGCCCAGCTGCTCGCCCTGTGTCCGCTGTTGGCCGTGACCAGCAGCGCCAGCAACGGCCTGGGCATGGGACTGGCGACCGCGGCGGTCCTGGTCATGTCCGGCCTGGCGGTGGCGGTGCTGCGGCACATCATCACCCCTGAGGTGCGGATCCCGGTGTTCGTGCTGATCATCGCCACCCTGGTGACCCTGGTCGACATGGCGATGAACGCCTGGGTGCACGACCTGCACAAGGTGTTGGGCTTGTTCATTCCCCTGATCGTCACCAACTGCGCGATTCTCGGTCGGGCCGAGTCCTTCGCCTCCAAACAGTCCGCACTGCCCGCCTTGCTGGACGGCCTGATGATGGGCCTGGGTTTCACCCTGGCGCTGGTGATCCTGGGCTCGGTCCGCGAGATCCTGGCCAGCGGCACCTGGTTCGACGGCGCCGCCCTGCTGCTCGGCCAGTCGTTCGCCGTTCTCGAACTGCAGCTCATCCCCGAATACCGCGGCTTCCTGCTGCTGGCGCTGCCGCCCGGGGGCTTCCTGGCCATGGGCTTTCTGCTGGCCGGCAAGCGCGTGCTGGACCAGCGCCTCGCCGCGCGGACGGCACGCCGGGGCAGCGCCGGCACCAGGCTCTCGGCCGATCCCGGCTGACAACCCCCCGAGCAGGAGCGTGCTATGCATATCGGTGTCGCCTTCGCCGACAAGTTCAAACAGCTTTGGCTCAAGCTGGACGTCCCTGAGGGCTGCACGGTGCGCGAGGCCATCGAACGCTCCGGGCTGCTGGCCCAGTTCCCCGAGATCGAACTGGAAAAACAGGCGGTCGGGATCTTCGGCAAACTGGCCCAGCTCGACACCAGACTGGCGGACGGGGAGCGCGTCGAGCTCTACCGCCCGATCACCGCGGACCCCGAAACGGTCGAGCGGCGTGACCTGGCCGACGGACCTGACGAGGACCCATAGTCCCTTACTGCCAAGCGGCGCAGGCCCCGCCGGATGGAGCCCCGCCGCAGGTCGGGCCCCGGCCGCGGTCGCAATATAGTGCCGGCCAAGCGCACCCGGGGTGGCCCTCCAGCCGGCGTCGCGGCACACTTGCCGTTGCAACAGGCCGCGGGCAAGGCGCGAGACCATTTGCCTGCTGCGGGAGAGCGCCGCTAATGCCCTGGCCGCTACAGCACGCGCCGGGTCTGCGGCCGCCGTTACGGCCGTGTGCCTCGCCGCATCCGCCTGTGGCGACGTCCGCGGCTGACTCATCGAGGACACTGCCATGCTCGACACCCTGCCAAAGCTGCTGCCTTCGACCTTCCCGCCACTGCACCGGGTCCGCCTGCAGACCCTGCAGGTCAATCTCGGCTACCGCTGCAACCAGCAGTGCCTGCACTGCCATGTGGCGGCCGGCCCCAGCCGCACCGAGATCATGGACAGCGACACCCTCGACCTGGTCGTATCGGCCCTCGAGCTGCTGCCGGTCACGGCCTTGGACCTGACCGGCGGCGCGCCCGAACTCAACCCCGGCTTCCGGCGCCTGGTGCGCGCCGCCCGGGCGCGCGGCCTGCGGGTCATCGACCGCTGCAACCTGACCATATTGCTGGAACCGGGCCAGGAGGACCTGGCCGGGTTCCTCGCCGAACAGGGCGTGGCGGTGATCGCCTCGCTGCCCTGCTATCTCGAAGCAAACGTCGATCGGCAGCGCGGCAGAGGCGTGTTCGAGGACAGCCTGGCAGGGCTGCGGCGGCTCAATGCCCTGGGCTATGGCGCGCCGGACACGGGCCTCGAACTCGCGCTCGTCTATAACCCGCAGGGCGCCACCCTGCCGCCGCCACAGGCCGCGCTCGAGGCGGACTACCGACGGGTGCTGGGCGAGCGCTATGACATCCGGTTCACCCGCCTCCTGACCTTGACCAACCTGCCGATCCAGCGCTTCGGCAGCACGCTGTTGTCGCGCGGCGAGTTCGAAACCTACCTGGAGCTGCTCAAGGCATCCCACCAGGACGCCAATCTCGCTGCCGTCATGTGCCGTTCCCTGCTCAGCGTGGACTGGCGCGGCCAGCTCTACGACTGCGACTTCAACCAGATGCTCGACCTGCCGCTCGCGGCCGCTGGCGTGACCCGCCCGCACCTGCGCGACCTGCCGCGGCTGCTGCTGGACGACAATCCCATCGTCACCGCCGAGCATTGCTATGGCTGCACGGCCGGCCAGGGGTCGAGCTGCGGCGGCGCCTTGTCCGCGCCCGACGCCTGAGCGGCGGCATGACCCGCATCTCGGTCATAGTGCCGGCCCTCAACGAGGCGGCCGGCATTGCGCAGACCCTCGGCGACATCGCGCCGCTGCGCCGGCTCGGGCACGAGGTGATCCTGGTCGACGGCGGCAGCACGGACGACACCCGCCAGCTGGCGCAAGCCCTGGCCGATCGCATCATCGTGACGCCGCCGGGACGGGCCGAGCAGCTCCGCGCCGGGGCGGATCTCGCTGGCGGCGACTGGCTGTGGTTCCTCCACGCCGACACCCGCGTGCCGCCGCCGGCCCTTGCGGCCTTGCTGGGGGCTTGCCAGGCGCCTGCGGTCTGGGGCCGCTTCGACGTCCAGCTCTCCGGCACGGCCAGGGCGCTGCGCGTGATCGAACGCATGATCAGCTGGCGATCACGGCTCACCGGCATCGCCACCGGCGACCAGGGGATCTTCGTGACCCGCGCGGCCTATGCCGCGGTCGGCGGCTTTCCCGACATACCCCTGATGGAGGATGTCGCCCTCTCGCAGGCCTTGCGCCGCCGGCAACGCCCGGTTTGCCTGCGCGCCCGGCTGGTGACCTCGAGCCGGCGCTGGGAGCACCAGGGCACCGTGCGCACCGTGTTGCTGATGTGGCGCCTGCGCCTGGCTTATGCCCTGGGTGCGGACCCGCGGCAACTGGTCAAGCGCTACTACCCGTGAAACTGCTGGTGTTCGCCCGGGTGCCCCTGGCCGGGCAGGTCAAGACCCGCCTGATCCCGGCATTCGGTGCCCGGGGAGCCACCGCCATCTACCGGCAATTGCTGCAGCGCACCCTGGCGGCCAGCGCGGACCTGGCGGGCGTCAGGCGCGAACTGTGGTGGGACACCGCGCCCGACCCCCAAGGCCCGGCGGCAGGATTGGCCGCGGCCCAGGGCATGGCCGAGCGCCTCCAGCAGGGCGACACCCTGGGCGACCGCATGGCCCACGCCATGCGCGACGCGCTCGCGACGGCCCCCGCTGCCGTGCTGATCGGCAGCGACTGCCCCGGCTGCGACGCCGACTACCTGCGCCGGGCGTTCACGGCATTGGCGGCGGCCGACGCCGTGCTCGGACCGGCGACCGACGGCGGTTATGTGCTGATCGGTCTGCGCCGTCCAGACGACCGCGTCTTTTCGGCCATACCCTGGGGCAGCGACCGGGTGCTGCGAAGCACGCGGCAGCGTTTCGCGGCCCTGGGCTGGCGCTGGCAGGAACTGCCGCCGCGGCAAGACGTGGACCGCCCCTGCGATCTGGCCGATCATCCCGAGCTGCTCGCCGCCGCGCGCCTGCAACTGGACTGAGGAGGACCCGTGCCCTGGCTCGACCGCGTATCACTGCCATTGGCGCTGCTTGCCGCGCTGACCCTGGGCCTGGCGCCCTTCGTCCCCGAGCCGCACATCTGGGAAAAACTGCGGCTGCTGGCCAACGGCCAGTTGTCACGCCCCCTGGATATCTTCGACCTGATCCTGCATGCCGCCCCCTGGGTGCTGCTGGCACTCAAGCTGGGCCGCATGGCGGCGCTGCGGCGACGCCCTGACCGCGGCTAGCCGGCGCTTCAGTCCGCCCCGCCCGATTTCCCGGTCTGCCGCGCCGGCAGGGTCCGCAGCGCCGGCACCTTGCCGAGCAAGCGGCCGAGCAGGACCCGCGAGCGTTCGGCAAGGAAGGCGGCCGACAACCGGCGCTCGGCGAACAGCAGGCCATCGAGGGCATCGCGATCTCGGTACAGAATCTCGTCCGGCGTGGGATTGAACGGGTGGCCAACACTGACGCGGGCGATGCGTCCCAGGTTCAAGCCCCGGCCGTCGGCGAGCAACAACAGATGCGGCGCCAGACCCCGGGTCGGATCGGGCCGGGGAAAGGGCAGCACGTCCAGCAACTCCACCGGCGCACCGGGCATGCTGACGCTCAACTCGGTAGCAGTCGGCACCAGTTCGACCAGGTAGACGGGCTGACCTATGGCGGCCCGCAGCCGTTCGACCTGGACCCGGTAGTCCGGCGCCGGCCACAGCTGGCCGCCGCGCGATCCTGGCCGCTCAGGGCCAGGCGCGGCTGGCGATTCGGGTGGTAGTTGCGGCATGCAGTGCCTCCAAACCACGGTTGATCCTTGATCCGCGCGGCGGGTCGACGCCCTGACCCGGGTCGTGGGGAGTTCAGAATACCAGCAGCGCTTGTGCCGCGAGCGTCCGTTCGGCCAGTTCGTCCAGGATGCCGCGCTGCGCAGTTTGCTTTGTCGCCCGGTTCTTGCCAGGGTGGCGCGGAGCGCGACATTCGCAGCCGCTGCGGGTGAGGAGGCCAGGGCAAATGCATAGCCAAGTGAAGTCCGTGCTGCTCGCCGACCTGAGCTGGCAGGAGGCGGAGCAATGGCTGACGCCGCAGACGGTGATCCTGATCCCGCTGGGCGCGGCGGCCAAGGAACATGGGCCGCACCTGCGGCTGGACAACGACTACCGCATGGCCGAGGCGCTCCGCGATCGGGTGATGGTCAGGACCCCGGTCGTGGTCGCGCCGACCCTGGCTTACCACCACTACCCTGCCTTCACCGGCTATCCGGGTTCGATCAGTCTCGCCTTCGACACGGCGCGCGACCTGCTGGTCGAGCTCGCACGGAGTCTGGCGGTCTATGGACCGCGGCGTTTCTACGTCCTGAATACCGGCGTTTCGACCCTGGGGCCGCTGCAGGCAGCAGCCGGAATCCTGCAGGACAGCGGCATCTGCATGCACTACACCGATATTCAGACGGTCGCCGCGGGAGTGGAAACGGCGGTGACGCAACAGCGGCGCGGCAGCCACGCCGACGAGATCGAGACATCGATCATGCTCTACCTGGCGCCGGAGCGGGTCGCCATGCACCAAGCGGTCCGGGACGATCGGCCGCGCCACGGCCCCGGCGGCTTTTGCCGTGAGGCGGGACGGCCGGGCATCCATTCGCCATCCGGCGTCTGGGGCAACGCCAGGCTCGCCACGGCCGAAAAGGGCCGGCGCATCGTCGCGGCCATGGTCGACGGGATGGTGCGCGATATCGAGCGACTGCAGCGGCTATAGGGCGGCAGGCCGAACGCAACCACAGTGCAGCGCAACACGCCAGGCTGCCGCCGCGGCCGAGATATGCCCCAACCCCGTGCCGACCACCACGGCGGCTCAGAACTCGGCCAGCAACCGCCGCCAGTCCTCCCGCTCGCGTTCCGGCGTGAACAGGGCGCGGCGGGCGGCGCAGGCCTGCTCCAACTGAGCATAGAACCCGGGCTCCGACTCGGCCCGCAGCAGCAGTGCCCGCAGAGCCGGCGTGTCCGCTGCCGGGTAGTAGCCGGGGTAATCCGCGCCCAACAGGCCGACCGAGCCGGCAATCTGCGTGGCGACCACCGGCAGGCCGGCCACCACGGCTTCGGAGATCACATTGGCGCCGCCCTCCATCCGCGATGGCAAGGCCAGCAGGTGCGAGCGGCGGTACGCGGCCCGCAGCGCATGGTGCGGGACCTCGCCGTGCCAGTGGTAGCGCGGATTGCGCGCCATTTCCGCCTGCGCCGCGGCGGCCCACGCCGGGCTGTGTGCCTTGCCATAGTGGCGGACCTCCAGGCGACTGCCGGCGGGCAGGTCGCGGACCGCATAGGCCGGTCGCAGCGGATCCTTTTCTGCGCGCAGGTGGCCGGCCACGCAAACCCGAAACTGCCGCCGCACCGGGTCGCGCCGGGCAAGCGGCAGCGCCGACTGGTAGATTACCCGGACCTTGCCGCGCTGCTGCCGGGGGACGGTGTCGGCAATGCCGTCGTGCAACCCCACCAGTCGATCGGCCAGGGCGATGGAATGCAGCGTGGTCTCGGGGTGAGTGTGGATGAACCGGTAGGCGTCGGTGCCGGTCAGGGCCACGATCAGCGGGCGCTCCGGGTAGGCCGTGGCGAAGCCTTGGATCGGCTCGGCACTGCGCCAGGCATGCAGCGCGATCATCAGGTCGGCCGGCTCGCCGTGGTACGCCATGGAGACCTGCACCCGGTGTCCGAGGCCATTCAGCAGCGCCGCCCAGCGCGCCGCAGTCGTGCGATTGCCGTTGCGGGAACCGGGTGGAGCCGGGGAGATGAGTCGAATGCGCATCGGCGCGCCCTTGGACTGTGACCCGGCGATTATGCCGAACCCGGGCGACATTTTGCCGTTTGGTCGCCGCGCCGCGGCATGGGTCCCCGCGCCGGGCCTGGCTGCGCTGCCCGGATTGGCGGGTGACAGGGGCGGCCCGCCTTGGGACAATCGCGGCCATGCCCGATGCCGCCGCCGAACTCGTTGCCTGGATGGAGGATGCCCGCGGCCGCACCCTGGCCCTGATCGAAGGGCTGGATGACGACCAACTCATGGGTCCGCGCCTGCCGATCGTCAACCCGCTGCGCTGGGAGATCGGGCACGCGGCCTATTTCTACGAATACTGGGTGCTGCGCCAGCACTTGGGCGAGCCGCCGGACCGCCCCGACGTGGACCGCCTGTACGACTCGATCACGATCGCGCACGACCAGCGCTGGGATTTGCCGCTGCCCACGCTAGCCGACACCCTCGCCTATATGCAGGGCGTGCTGCAGCGGGTGCGGGAGCGGCTCGGCAGGGGGCCGGACCCGCGACGCGACTACCTGGCCAGATACGCGGTGTATCACGAGGACATGCACACCGAGGCCTACACCTACACCCGCCAGACCCTCGCCTACCCCGCCCCGGCGATCGGCACGGCACCGGCGGCCGACTGGCAGGCCGGTGGCCTCGGCGGCGACGCGGCCATCCCCGGCGGCACCTTCCTGCTCGGGGCCGAGCCCGACCGGGGCTTCGTATTCGACAACGAAAAGTGGGGCCATCCCCGCGAAGTGGCGCCGTTCCGCATTGCCCGGGCCGCGGTCAGCAATCGTGACTACCTGGCCTTCGTCGCGGCCGGCGGCTATCGGCAGCGCGCCTACTGGGACCAGGCCGGCTGGCACTGGCGCACGGCCGCCGGGCTCGACCATCCGGTGTATTGGCGGCACACGGCCGCGGGCTGGGAGCTGCGCCGCTTCGACCGCTGGCTGGCGCTGCCGCTGGATGCGGCGGTAATCCATGTGAACTGGTTCGAAGCCAGCGCCTATTGCCGCTGGGCCGGCCGGCGCCTGCCGAGCGAACTCGAGTGGGAGGTGGCGGCGGCGGGCGAACCGGGCATTGACGGCCGCACGCTGGCGCCCACCAAGCGGCGCTACCCGTGGGGCGAGCATCCACCAGACCCGCTACGCGCCAACCTCGACGGGGGCGCGCTCGGCAGCATCGACGTCGGCGCCCTGCCCGCCGGCGACAGCGCCTTCGGCTGCCGCCAGATGCTCGGCAACTGCTGGGAGTGGACCGACACCCTGTTCGCCCCCTATCCGGGCTTCACCCCCGACATGTACCAGGACTACTCGCAACCCCTGTTCGGCACCACCCGGGTGCTGCGCGGCGGGGCCTGGGCGACGCGCGGACGCCTGATCCGCAACACCTGGCGCAACTACTACGGCCCGGAGCGCAACGATGTGTTGGCGGGCTTCCGCACCTGCGCCCTGTGACCGACCGATGACCGCCACAGCGCGCCGCACCGAGCCGACATGACCCGCGCCCGGATCGAATTCCACGACCTGCACCCCACGGCCGACGACCTGGCGACCGAGGTCCTGGCCGGCCTGGCGCGCCAACCACGCGCCATTGCGCCGAAGTTTTTCTACGATGCGCGCGGCTCGCAGCTGTTTGACGCCATCACCGCCACCCCGGAGTACTACCCGACCCGCACCGAGATCGGGATACTCCAGGCCAACGCGGCGGCAATCGCGGCGCGCGTCGGCACCGGCAGCCTGTTGGTGGAGCCCGGCGGCGGCAGTTGCGCCAAGGTGCGCATCCTGCTGGAGGGGCTGCGGCCCTGCGCCTATGTGCCCATGGACATCTCGCGCGAGCACCTGTGGCTGGCGGCCGAAGCGACGGCGGCGGCGTTTCCCTGGCTGGAGGTACACGCCGCCTGCACCGACTTCACCCGGGAAATGCAGATCCCGCCCAGTGCCCCGAGCGGACCGCGCCTGGCCTTTTTTCCGGGCTCGAGCATCGGCAATTTCGACCCGGCGGGGGCCGCGGATTTTCTCGCCACCGTGGCCGAGGTGGTGGGACCCGGCGGCTGGCTGCTGATCGGGGTTGACCTGAAGAAAGACCCGGCCGTGCTGACGGCGGCCTATAACGATGCGGCCGGCGTGACCGCCGATTTCAACCTCAACCTGCTGCTGCGCATCAAC
Source organism: Gammaproteobacteria bacterium (assembly GCA_041307205.1). Lineage (GTDB taxonomy): Bacteria > Pseudomonadota > Gammaproteobacteria > Chromatiales > Chromatiaceae > JARRQB01. The sequence continues at coordinate 16,780 of JBFZDU010000319.1, forward strand.
CGCGAACTCGGCGCCGACTTCGATCCGGCGCAGTGGCGCCACCTGGCCTTCTACGACGCCCGGGCGGGGCGCATCGAGATGCACCTGGCGAGCCGGTGCGACCAGGCGGTGCGCATCGCCGGGCAGACCTTCGCGTTCGCGGCCGAAGAGACCATCCATACCGAGAATTCCTACAAGTACCATGTCGACGAATTTCGGCAACTGGCACGGCGCGCCGGGTTCCGGCCCGACGCGGTCTGGACCGACCCGCACGCCCTGTTCAGCGTGCACCTGCTCCAAGCCGGCCGGAGCGAATAACGGAAGCCACCATGCAGAATGCCAACACCCCAGTCGTCAAGGACCTGGTGCTGATCGGTGGCGGACATGCGCACGTGGCGGTACTGCGCCGCTTCGGCATGCAGCCGGTGCCCGGTCTGCGCCTGACCCTGATCAC
>JBFZDU010000320.1:0-4204 GCA_041307205.1 Gammaproteobacteria bacterium
GGTTCCAGTGGCGCCGAAGCTACGCAATGGGATGCGATCGTCGGCGTCAAAGGACGTGCGACCTTCGGTGCCGAAGGCAATTGGTATGTCCCGTACTACCTCGACATGGGCACGGGCGACCCCGATCTGACGTGGCAGGGCAAGGTCGGAATGGGCTACAGCTTCGATTCGGTCGACGTAATCGGGGTCTGGCGCTACCTAGATTACGACCTGGGCGACAGCACGGGCATTACCGCGATCAATTTCAATGGCCCCGTCGTTGGCGTAACGTTTCTGTTCTGGTCGGATCGACCGATCGACGATTGGCGCGAAGTCACACGTCAATCACACGGGAGATCATCGCCGTCGGTAAGTGATTGATCCATCGAGAGGAGCAGGGCAACTCACGTGGGTTCGATTCCCATCACCCGCTCCACTTTTCCTGCCGGCTGAGACGGTGCCAGCCAATTCCAGTCAAGTCATCTCGCGCTACGTTTCGATCGTACGGTCGTCCCAGGCGTGCGCGCAGATCAAGTACTCGAAGCGAGTGTTTGTAACGGGCTACTATCGGGCAAGTACGGCCTATCCATCGACGACACGCGACGAGGTCCCATGCAAACTCTGACCACCCTATATGGGCCTGCTACCAGCAGCGGCATGGGCAGCGCTGTGTTTACCGCGCAGGGTGTAACCGTCGATAGCTTGATGTCTGAGGCCATGTCGGCTTACCAACAGTTTGTCGGCGAGGGATGGGACAAGCGCAAGGACGCGTGGAAAGCCGGTTTCAAAATGATCTACCGGCGCACATCGGGCGACGCTCAGGGCATAGATGCCGAATTGCATGCATTGCACGCGCCTGAACTGCGCGGCGTGGTGCAGATGATGGTGGACGAAATGGAAGATCCAGCCGCTGCACGTGCAGCCCTGGCCGAAGCCTTCGATGGCGCCGGCGTAAGGGAGTTGCAAATCTACTCGCTGGGCGACGGCGAGCAGATGGCGGGTGCACAGGTTGCCGCTCTTCGCGAAGGCGGCGAAGCGGTATTGCTGGTGATGTTGCTGGATTGACTGGCTGCAGTGAGTTAGATCAGCAACTCTTTTCAGAATCACGCAGCTGCCAGAGGTGCGCCAAAGGCAATAGCGCAACCAGGCCCATCGCAAATATCCAGCCGTTGCCAAGCAAGAACATCCACGCACCATAAAGAGCAGCGACCAAGCCTGTTGCTGCGCCAACCCACGCCAAGCCGGCACCCTGTTTCAGGGCGGCGGGGCCGCCGCGCAGGTACCGAACCAGCAGCCACCAACCCGACAGGGTGCCCACCAAGCCGGCGGCGATTGCCACCGACATCCAGGTGGTCGGATCGTCCCAGTTGCCGTCGCGTACCGACGCCGCCAAGAACCGCGCCGACCAGACGAAACCCAGCGCTACCAGCACCGTGGCCGGTGCCAACAGCAGAACCGCTTCGGCGAGCAGCAGCTTGCGGGTGGCAGTGCTCACTCCGCGGTCTGCACGGCGGACTGTCGGCGCGGGATCACCACAGCCGCACCCGATCCTCGGGCTTGAGGTAGAGCGAGTCGCCCGGCTGCACATTGAACGCTTCGTACCACGCATCGATGTTGCGCACCGTGTTGGCGCGGATCGACGACGGCGGATGCGGGTCGTTTTTCAGCTGCTGGTCGACCGCTGCATCTCGGCCCTTCCAGCGCCAGACCTGGGCAAAGGACATGAAGAAGCGTTGGTCACCGGTAAAGCCATCCAGCACGGGTGCTTCCTTCCCGCCCAGCGAACGCTTGTAGGCATCGTAGGCCACGTTCAGGCCTGCCAGGTCGGCGATACTTTCGCCCAGGGTCAGCGCGCCATTGACCTTCTTGCCCGGCAGCGGCTCATACGCCCCGACCTGGTCCTGCAGGCGCATGGCTGAAGCGGTGAAGCGCTTGGCGTCTTCGCTGGTCCACCAGTCGCGCAGCATGCCATCGCCGTCGCTGGCGCGGCCCTTGTCGTCGAACAAGTGCGAGATCTCGTGGCCGATGATGGCGCCCATCGCGCCGTAATTCACTGCGTCGTCGGCAGCGGGATCGAACGCCGGCGGCTGTACGATCGCGGCCAGGAACACGATCTCGTTCCAGGCGGCATTGGCATACGCATTGACCAGGAAGACCGGCTGCAGGAACTGGCGGCGGTCCGGGTACTTCGCCAGGTCGCCCAGGTCGTGCTTCCATTTGAACGCCGACGCGCGGCGCGCGTTGCCGACCGGGTCGCCGAGGACCACCTCGAGGCTGTCGACGTCTTTCCAGATCTCCGGATAGATCGTCTTCAGGGTGACCTTGGACAATTTCTCACGGGCACCGGCGCGGGTTTCCGGCGCCATCCATTCGACCTTGGCCAGGCGCGCGTCGAAGGCGGCCAGCAGGTTGTCGACCATCGCCTTCGCCTTCGGACGCGCATCAGCGGCAACGTAACGTTCGACGTAGAGTTTGCTCAGTGGATCGGCCAACGGCTTGCCGGAGCCGCCCATATCGAGGATCGCCTCCAACCAACGCGCCTGCGGCTGCTCCATCCCGCGCAATTCCTTGCCCAGGAATTCGAACATCTCGTCGCGCGCTGCCTTGGGCAGGTAATTGGAGGTGCCGGCGACAGCCACGTAACGCATGTAGTCCTGCCACGCCGCGATGGGTTCCTTGTTGACCAGTTCGACCATCGCCTTCACCGACGACGGTGTCAGCAGGATCACTTTCTCCGACGCCGGCACGCCGGCCGTGGCCAGATACTTCGGCCAGTCGAGCCCGGGCGCCTGCTTCGACAGTTCCTCGACCGTGATCACGTTGTTCTTCTTGAGGTCGTCGCGCTGCTCGGCCGAGGTCCATGTGATCCGTGCGATCTTGATTTCCAGGTCCTGCACGCGCTTGGCCCGGGCCTCGGCATCGTCGAAGCCGGCGACCTTCAGCAGGCGGCCGATGTGCGCCAGCTGCAACTGTCGCACCGGCGCATAGGCCGGTTCCAGGTAGAAGTCCCGTGCGCCCAGGGTCAGCCCGCTGATGTCGATCGAGGGCCGCGCGGTGTCCTTGACGTTGCGGTCGAAGTCCACCCCGAGCGCCAGCGGTCGCAGCCCGAGGGCGCCATGGTTCTTCGCGAACAGCTCGACCAGTTGGTCGCGGTTAGTGACCGCTGCGATCGCATCGAGCTCCGGCTTGATCGGGGCGAAGCCGGTCTTTTCGATGGTCTCCACGTCCAAGTAGGAGCTGTACCAGTCCGCCAGCTTGCGGGTCTCGCTGCCCGGCGCGGCCTTGCTGTCAGCAACCGCCGCATCCAGCAACGCCTTGGTCTGCTCCAGTGACTTGTCCTGCAGCGAATTCAGGCCGCCCGCCTCCTGCTTGTCTGCGGGGATCTCGATGCGCTGGTTCCACTTGCCGTTGACGTAACTGTAGAAGTCATTGCCCGGTTTAATGGCCGTGTCCATGTTGGTCAGATCGACGCCCCAGGCGCCGTTCTCGGGCTTGGTGGGGCCGGCTGCCCCCGCACTTGCCGCCACTACCGGTGCGGTCCGGTTATCGGGCGTCGGAGCCGGTCGGCCGCAGGCGACGAGCGCGATGGAGACGAGGACGGTCAGGGCAATGGGCTTCATGGTGGTTCCAAACTGGTGATTGCAGGTAGCCGACCGGCAAGGGCCGGTGCGGGTTGCGCTAGCCTTCTGACGAGCCAAGCGGCACCGGGCGTTGTCGTCACGCCCGGTGCGCCTAAGCGCGGACCGCTGGCGGCCCGCCCCGCGGGTCAGTTGATCTTGTTGAACGACTGGACCTGTCCGCTGCTGCTGACGTTGCAGGCGTAGCGATACTGTTCGAAGCGCATCACGATTTCCCACCAGCCCGGTTTCATCGCGCTCTGGCTCACGATCGTGCCGTCGTAACCCTCGTTGGCGAACTTGTTGCAGGCCTTGATGGCGGCCGCGGGCGCTTGGTCGCTGGCCCCGGTTGCTGCCGCCGCGCCATACCCGGCCTTGGCGTTCTCGGCCTTGGACTTGTTGATGTCGCAGCCCTGGAGCTCGGACGCCTGCGTGCAGCCAGAGTGTTCAAGCTTGCTTTCATAGCTCTGTTTGCCGGTTCCAGCGGGCGTCGTGACAAACCCGGCCTTGGCGTTCTGCTCCTTGGTCTTGTTGATATCGCAGCCTTGCAACTCAGTCGCCTGGGTACAGCCGGATTTCTCCAGCTTTTTGGCGTACTTCTGGTCGAT